>CAJFRV010000033.1 GCA_904419495.1 uncultured Clostridia bacterium
CTTAATATTCAAAAAAATTGCACATATTTTTCAAAAATTTTTAATATGTTTTTATTGACTTTAATATACTTTATTGCTAAAATATGAAATATAAAAAATATTCTTAGAGTATTGAACTTAACGATTATAAAGACTTATATAAACTTTCAAGAAATAAAAAAAACCTTATATAAAGTTAAAAAAAGCTTGATTTTAGCAAAAAAATAAACATAGAAAATTTCTTCTTTTGAAAATTTTCTATGTTTTTATTCTTTTCAAATCATATCTTTTTATTATTTATAATTTCATCAGCTTGTTCTTGGGAAATGTAACCATTTTCAACCATTGTCTTTAGCACATGGGCTTGTCTTTCATTTGCTAAATCTGGATTCACAGTTGGTGCATATACAGAAGGTGCATTTGGTACACCTGCTAGCATAGAAGCTTCATCTAAGTTCAAATCTTTTGGCTCTTTATTATAATATCCCATACTAGCATCATATATTCCATAATATCCCTCTCCAAAATAAGCACTATTTACATATAAAGCAAAAATTTCATCCTTAGAAAATTTATTTTCTAAATCAATTGCTGCAAATATTTCTCCCATTTTTCTAGTAAGTGTTTCTTCTTGTGTAAATACAAGGTTTTTAGCTACTTGTTGTGTAATGGTACTACCGCCTTCTTGCAATTTTCCAGTTCGTATATTCGTCCAAATGGCACGGGCAATTCCAATAAAATCAACAGCTCCATGGTCATAATATCTTCTATCTTCTACTGAAATAACAGCATGAATATAATCTTCTGATAATTCACTAAATGGTACATAATGTTCATCTTCTGTTATCTCACCAGTTCTTGTTAATAATGGTTTTTCCTCTAAAGCTTTAGAATATGTTGTAAAACCAATAATTCCCAAAACAATAACTGCTATTAATATCAATACCAAAACGATTAATAAAAGTTTTCTAAATAGTTTCATAGACACCTCTTCATATCTTTTTTTACATTATATATCAAGAAATGTGTTTTTACAATAAAGGAAATATTAAGATTTTATGAATGATTTCATTTTATATTACTATTCATAATATATATTCCTTGTTACTATTTGATTTTTCCACCACCTAAAACAACGCCATCTTCATCATAAAATACAACTGACTGTCCTTGAGTAATCGCTCTTTGTGGTTCTTGAAATATGACTTTTATTTTTTCGTGTTCTTTTATGACTTTTGCCTTTGCTTCTTTGGCTCTATATCGAATTTTGGCAAAACATTTTAGCCCTTCTTCTAATCTATTTTCAACATTTACAATCCAATTTAAATGAATTGCTTCTAATTGGTTACTATATAATTCTGGTTTTGTACCAACAATGACTTGATTTTTTTGAATGTCTAATTTTACAACATATAATGGCTCTTTATATGAAATTCCTAGCCCTTTTCTCTGTCCTATTGTATAATTGATTAAGCCATTATGTTTGCCTAAAACTTCTCCTGTTGTTAAAACAATTTTTCCCTTTTGGGGTTGTTTTTGCATATGTTCTTTTAAAAATCTTTGATAATCATCATCTTTAATAAAACAGATTTCTTGACTATCTTTTTTACTCGCAATTTCTAGTCCATATTCTTCTGCTAATAATCTTGTATCATCTTTACTTACCTTATCTTGCAATGGAAATAAAATATATTCTACTTTTTCTTTTGGAATCGTGTATAAAAAATATGTCTGGTCTTTTTTCTCTTCATTGGATTTTCTTAAAACATATTGTTTATATTTTTCTGAATATTCTTTTTTGGCATAATGCCCTGTTGCTATATATTTGCACCCTAATTCTTTTGCCTTGTCATAAAAAATGCCAAATTTTAAATATTGATTACATTCCACGCATGGATTCGGTGTTCTTGCATTTTTATATTCAGAAATAAAGGTATCAATTACATGACATCTAAATTCTTTTTTACAATCAAATACATAATGCTCAATTCCTAATTTTTCACATACTTTTTTAGCATCTTTTATAGATTCCTCATTTGGTTCATCTAATAAATTCATTGTACAACCAATGACTTCATATCCTGCTTTTTTTAAAAGAATGGCTGACACAGAACTATCTACGCCGCCACTCATTCCTAACAATACTTTTTCTTTCATTAAAATTCCTCATTCCAATTTTATCTGTATTTTTATTACTTTTGCTCCAAAGAACATATATATTATTTTTAAACACCGCGTACGCGATCAAATTAATCTATTTTGTATTTTTCTTTCACTTCTTCTAATGCTTTTGATAATTGGTCTGGACAAGATGTTCCCTTTGTACCACAAGGAATCCCTTTTAATCTTCTAATCGCTTCATTAATATTCATTCCTTCTATTAATCTAGATACTCCTACTGTATTTCCAGCACATCCTCCAATAATCGTTAATTTTTTAATAATATTACCATCTAATTCAATTATCATTTCTCTTGAACAAACTCCACTTGGACTATATCGGTATTCCATGATGATTCCTCCATTCCATAAATTATATCAATTATATTAACATTTTTAAGTTTCTTAAAATATTTGACAAATCTAAACCATCTGTGTATAATAAATATAGGAAATAAAAGCCACAGAAAATGTGTGCTACCTATATGATAGATATACACCACATTGCTTGGCGGAGCAAAATGTGGTGTATTTTTATTTTTCCTTATTTGAAAGTATTATGTATATAACACTTAATAAGGCAACGTTTATAGTTATTGAAATCATAAATCCTAAAATTAAGAATCGTAGAAAATTTACCATAAACACCACCTCCAATCTCTCGATATCATCGAGGAAATTAAAGGTAACACCTACATCTGCTTCTTTTTATTTCCTATGGTTGATACTATACTACATATTTTACTAAAAAACAAGCGAACATAGTAAAATTTCACATCCTATTTTTTATCTAAATCTAGTTTAATATGCACATCTTTTAATTGTTGCTCTGTAACAACAGATGGTGCTCTCATTAATAAATCTCTTGCTCTTTTATTCTTTGGAAAAGCAATTACTTCTCTTATATTTTGAGCATTTGCAATTAGCATAACCATTCTATCTAGTCCCGCTGCTGCGCCTGAATGTGGTGGTGTTCCATATTGGAAAGCATTATATAAGGCACCAAAACGATTTTTTACATCTTCTTCACTATATCCTGCAATTTCAAAAGCTTTTACCATAATTTCTGGTTCATGATTTCTAACAGCTCCTGATGCCATTTCATATCCATTACATACTAAATCATATTGATATGCCAATACATCTAATGAATTTTGATTTTCTAATGCCTCTAGTCCACCTTGTGGCATTGAAAATGGATTATGACTAAAATCAATCGTTCCTTCATCAGATAGTTCATACATTGGAAAATCTACAATAAAGCAAAATTTATATACACCTTTTTCAATTAAGTCTAGTCGTTTTCCTAATTCAATTCTAACTAGACCTGCAATTTTTTGTGCTTTTTCAAATTCATCTGCAATAAAGAAAATGCTTGCATTTTTTTCCAGTCCAAAATCTTTTTCTAATTTTTCTTTGATTTCTTCTGTTATAAATTTTGCAATTCCACCCTGTATATTTCCTTCATTATCTAATTTTGTCCAAGCTAATCCTTTTGCTCCTACTTCTTCAGTTGTTGCAAATTCACCCATTTTATCAAAGAATTTTCTTCCTTGTTCTACTCCATTTGGCACAATAATGGCTTTTATTGTTTTATCCTTGAAAGCATTAAAGTCAGATTTCTCAAATAATTTTGTTACATCTTGTATGATTAATGGATTTCTTAAATCTGGTTTATCAATTCCATATTTCTCCATGGCCTCTTTATATGGAATTCTAACAAATGGTCCTTTATCTACTTTCCAATTTGTATGTTTTTCAAATGTATATGGTATCACATCTTCAATCACTTTAAAAACATCTTCTTGTGTTGCAAAACTCATTTCAAAATCTAATTGATAAAATTCTCCCGGTGCTCTATCTGCTCTTGGGTCCTCATCTCTAAAACATGGTGCAATTTGATAATATTTATTAAATCCACTAACCATTAATAATTGCTTGAATTGTTGCGGTGCTTGTGGAAGTGCATAAAACTCTCCCGGATTTAATCTGCTCGGTACTAAATAATCTCTTGCACCTTCTGGTGAAGAATTTGCTAAAATTGGTGTTTGTATTTCTGTAAAACCAAGTTCATCCATTTTATCTCTTATTGTCTTTAATATTTTTGAACGTAATAATATATTATTGTGTAACTTTTCGTTTCTCAAATCTAAAAATCGATATTCTAATCTTAAATCTTCTCTAACTTCTTGGTCTGTATTTACTTCAAAAGGAAGTATATTTTTACATTTTCCTAATACTTCTATCTCTTTAGCAACAACTTCTATTTCTCCTGTTTTCATATGTGGATTTTTACTTGCTCTTTCCACAACTTGTCCTTCTATGTGGATACAACTTTCTGTATGTAATTCTTTTACTAATTGTTTTAACTCTTCATCATTTATAACAATTTGTGTAATTCCAAATTCATCTCTTAAATCAATAAATGTCATTCCACCTAAGTCTCTTATTTTTTGAATCCATCCTGCAAGTTCAACTTCTTCTTTCACGTTTTTTATATTTAATTCTCCACAAGTTTTTGTTCTATACATTTTTTATCTCATTCCCTTCTTTAGGTACAAAAATTGTAATTACTTTTCAACTTTCCCCTGTACTTTTATCTTACTTATATTACCATAAAATTCCTCATTTTTCAATGGTTATATCTAAGAAACTATAAATCCCAATTTTTACAAAAGTGAAATTTTATGTACTCTTGTTCTTTTTAAATAGAAAAATAAGTAAAAGCGATTTTCTTATTCAACGAGAAAGGGAGTCAACAAGCGTTGACTCCCTTTGAGGTTAAACCAGTTTCATTATTTTTAAGAAGATACTCATATGGCCTAACTTCTCTCTTGATGATGCCTTCAAGTACTTCTATTATTGGCACAAACTCAGAATGTTTCTTTTTCACTTCTTTGATTAACGGATATATGTACTCGTAGTTTTCTACGATATACTTTTTCTTCCGTTGAGTTGGAAACACTCCAAAGGTTGTACAATTATCTTTGCGATCTGATATTTTTACGATTGCCGCAATTAATGATTTTCTTATTTTTCTGTAGTACCTATCTGGATTATAGACTTGACTCCATATCCATCTTTTCTTTTTAGGTGGTTTTGTAAGAATTCTCACATTCTTCCTAACCCCTCTATCCAGATGATACACTTGGGTAAATTCTTTACCCTTCCTAGGTAAATGCGCCTCTTCAATTGCGTCATGTAGTAGTGCAGTTGCATACATAATATCACATGCATGCCATATCCATTCTTTTCCCTTCTTAGGATAGGTTTTTCTAAAAGCCTCATCAACTCTTAGCAAAATTAATGTTACACATACCCGCATAGGATGCATGATATATGGCTCCCCGTCATCTCTAAATTGTCCTTCATGATATTTCATAGCAAGTGATAACGCTGCTATCGTATTCCGTAAATTTCTTCTTTCTGCATATTCTTTTATAAAATCATGTAATCTATTAAAACTGGCCCTTTTATTCATTATTTTTAACCTCCTTCTTATGAATCTAGGATTTCCAACCAACTGTAATATTATATATCGATTTTAGCTTTATGTCAATCACAAATTTATTTTCCTATCTTCTAGCATTTATCTACTGACTATTTTTTTATTTACTCATATTACAATAATTTATATTTTTATTGCAGTTTTTTTTATTTAATGGTATGATATTCTTGATAGGAGTGAATAAATATGAAACAACCAGAATTTGATTTTTATGACAAAACTAGTTTAAAGTCATATAACCTAGATAAAACCATGAGATATCAACTAGATATGCTAGATACATTAGATGTTTTTACAAGAAAACATTGTGAAAATGTAGCGGCATTAACTTGTAGACTTTGTGAATATTTACATTGTAATAAGGGCTTTACTGAATATTGTACAATTTGTGCTTATTTACATGATATTGGAAAGCTTTTCATTCCTCCAGCTATTTTACAAAAACCTTCTCAATTGACAGAAGAAGAATTTGCTGTTATGAAAACACATACTACTTTAGGATATGAAATGTGTATGAAAGATTTAAAATTAAGACCTTATGCAGCTGGACCTTTATATCATCATGAAGCATTGAATGGATCTGGTTATCCTCAAGGATTAACAAAAAAAGATATTCCTTATGAAGGACAAATTATTCGTGTTGCTGATGAATATGATGCAATTGTAAGTAAAAGACAATATAAATCTCACGTCGGAATATCTGATACTTTAAAAATTTTAATAGATGAAACCAAACCATCTATTACACCTGACTATTCCGGAACATTAAATCACCTTGCAGAAGAAGCTAAACTTGGTAAGAGTAATCCTGTTATTGTACGTACTTTATTTAAAGTTGTTATTGATGATATTGGCTATGAAATTACTTGTACACAAAGTTACGTAGATGCTTTATCTGAAGATATTAAACGATTAAAACAAATGAAGAAATATAAAGAAAAAATGGAAAAAGCAAAAAATGAAAAAGATAAAAATTATTATGCAGAAGGTGTTAAAGTATTAGCTAAAACAGGTGAAACGATAGAAAATTTGGAAGGTATTTATCAGGAATATGTTGAGGCTTATAATACAAGAAAAGCTATTATTGATAATTTATATCATGAAATTAAAATTATTAAAAAACTAAAAGTATAATATTATTTTTTAAGAGGATTTACTAAAAAAGTAAATCCTCTTTATTCTTCTAGCCCAAAGCTTACTCCTAAGGCATTGTTTACTCGATTAATAATTGTTTCATCATCAATGTGTCCTATTTTCTCCTTTAATCTACTTTTATCAATTGTTCTTATTTGTTCTGTTAAAACGACTGAATTATTTTTCAAGCCACAACTTTCTGAGTCGATTTCTATATGTGTTGGCAATTTATTTTTTCCTGTTTGTGAAGTAATAGCAGCCGCTATCACTGTTGGACTATATTTATTTCCTAAATCATTTTGTATAATTAATACTGGTCTAATTCCTCCTTGTTCAGAACCTACTACTGGGCTTAGATCTGCATAAAACATATCTCCTCTTTTTATTACCATTCATTTCACTCCCAATATTGTTATATTATCAAGTATGTGTTTTATTTTAAATATTAGTTTTGTAGAGTTTTCATCATTTAAACTCTACTTCTTTATATAATATGTAAATTAATGTTTTTTTGTTATTGTCTTTTATTTCCATTTTAGTAGGTTTACCTGTTTCTTTACTTATATATAATGTCCTATTTTTATGATATTTTTCACTTTTGTTTTCAATAGTAAGTATGATTTCATTATCTCTATCTTCATATATTTCTTTACCCATTATTTTGTAATCTTCTATAAAAGCATTTAAATCTAAACAATTGTCTGTCATGTATTCATAATCATTATATATCTTTATCAAATTCATTTTTGTGTTTTCTACTTTTAATTCATTTTTATTTTTTACTATTTTGATTCCTTCAATATTTTTAGGCTCTAATACTTCTTGTTCTGATATATCAGGAGCTACATATTTTTGTTTAATTATATATTTGTTAGCATTTTTGTTACTATTCACATCTACTTCTATCTTTGTTTCATATGAACTAATATTTAAAATATTATTAATTATTTCTTGACTACTACTATTATTTCCAAATTTCATTTTTTTAGTCCTGTTTATGTAAAAAAATGCAAAACTACTTAAAACTACTACACAACCAAGTAAAATTACTATTTTTAATAATTTTTTCTGTTTCAAGAAAACCTCCTTACGATAACTTCCTGCTCAATAGAAAATACGTATAAATTTACTCTCTATTATTACCTAATACAATAATAAACTATTTGTATATGATTATACAAATAGTTTATTGTTAAATCTTATTCTATAATGTTTTAAAATATTCCTCTACCTTTTTTATGAGTTCTTCTCTTGTTTCTATTTGATTAATTGATGCTCTAAATTCACTTGAATTTTTCAAATTTTTTGTATACCAAGCTATGTGTTTTCTTAACTCTTTAACTGCTATTTCTCCCTTTTCTTCTACTGCCAACTCAATATGTTTTTTCATTACCTTTAATTTTTCTTCTTTTGATGGTTCCTCTATTTTTTCTCCTGTTTGTAAATAATGTATAATTTGTTTAAATATCCATGGATTTCCAAAACTTCCTCTTCCTATCATAATTCCATCTACACCTGTATATTCAAACATTCTTTTTGCAGATTCACCATCAATAACATCACCATTTCCTATGACTGGAATCTTTACATTTTCTTTTACTTTTTTTATAATGTCTAAATCTGCTTTTCCTGTATAAAATTCACTTCTTGTTCTTCCATGAACTGTAATCGCTGATACCCCGCATTTTTCCCCAATTTTGGCTATTTCAACTGCTACTATATTTTCCTTGTCCCATCCTTTTCTTATTTTTAATGTAACTGGAACTTTTGCATTTTTGATAACACAGTTTAGAATTTTTTCTGCTTTTTCTAAGTCTAATAATAATTTACTTCCATCACCATTTTTTACTACTTTTGGTGCTGGACATCCCATATTAATATCAATTATATCAGCTATATCACTTACATATTTTGCTGCATAAGCCATGGATTCTTCATCACTACCAAATATTTGCATACTAATTGGTCTTTTTTCTCCATCTGTGTTCAATAATCTTTTTGTCTTTAAGTCATTATGATACATTGCTCTTGCACTTGCCATTTCTGTACATACCATTCCTGCACCGTACTCTTTACAAATCATTCGAAATGGTCTATTGGTTACTCCAGCCATTGGTGCTAATATTAAATTATTTTCTAATTCTACATTTCCTATTTTTAGTTTTTTTATATAACTCATCATTTCTCCTTCTAAAATATATATTTGTATTTATATAATGAGAGATAACTATATGCTTAATACAATTCAGTGTAGATTATCTTGAATATATTTTTTACAAATTCCTCGGTTCAATACGAATGCTAAGGAATTCTAAAATAATTTTATGGCACCCTTTCACGTCAAGCGCAAACATTTTCCATAAAATTATTTAAAAATTTCTAATCATTCTTCAATCACATTCGTCATTTGTAAAAAATATATTCAAGATAATCTACACTGAATTATTATTATGTTTATTGTACAAATATTGTTTTTTGTCTTTTACCACTAATGTTTAACAAAAGACCTATACATATAAAGTTTGTAATTAAAGAGCTTCCTCCATAACTTATAAACGGTAATGGTACTCCCGTTATTGGCAATAATCCCATAACCATTCCTATGTTTTCTACTACATGAAATAAAAATATACCTGTTATTCCTATAGCTATTAATGAACCGGCTCTATCTTTTGCAGTTTTAGCAATATATATACATTTTGTTATTAAGTATACATACAGTAATATAATCCCTCCTGCTACAATAAAGCCCATTTCCTCTCCAATAACTGAATAGATAAAGTCTGTCGTTTTAGGATATAGAAATCCTAATTGTGTTTGATTTCCTTTTAGTATTCCCATTCCTGTTAATCCACCTGCTCCAATCGCCAATTTGGATTGAAGAATATTATAACCTGCTCCTCTTGGATCAGATTCTGGATGTAAAAATACATCTATTCTTTGTTTAGCATGTTCTGGCAATACAAAATTATATAATATTGGTACAGCAATCACAATTAATAATATAGTACCTATAACATATTTCTTATCTAATCCAGCTGAAAACAGCATTAATGCTGTAGCCACGATATATGCCAATGCAGTTCCATAGTCTGGTTGCATAACAATTAACAAAACTGGCACACCTACTACTGCTAATGCGATTAATAATCTAGTTATTTTATTAATTTCTTCTTGTCCTTTATGTTGTATTTTTAATATTGTATATGTTAAAAATAAGATTACAAATATTTTAGCAAACTCTCCCGGTTGAAAAGAAAATCCTGCTATATTAAACCAGCTTGTAGCCCCGTTAATTGGTGATGTAAATAATACTCCTATTAGTAATACAATAAAGATACCATATAAAACCGGAGATGCTTTTAATAACAAATTATAGTCTATAAACATAATAATAACCATTGCAATCAAACTAGCTACAAACCATATAATTTGTTTTGTAAATTCTTCATATTCAGTTTCTTGTGTGGCAGAAAATAAAGCAACTATTCCTATAATACACAGAATAATTGCAGTAATTAAAATTCCCCACTCCATATTTTTTAATTCTCTTTTTCTCATTAAATCACTCTTTTTCTATTCTATTGTACAGGAAAAATCCAGTTCTATTTTTATCTAATATGGTTTTTTTCTGTATACAACAAAATTTATTTTCTTATATTGTAAAGTACTGATATCTGTCTTCACATATATGTATTGAAAGTTCTGCTTTCGTTATTGCTCACTTTCCTTATTTTGATTTAATTCTTCTTTTGTTTCTTTTTCTTCTGCAATTTCTTTTACATCTTTTTTATCATTTTTATTATCATTCTTATTATTATCTTCATTTTTTTCTTTATGCTTATTGTCTATATTTTCTTTCTTATTACTCTCTCCTGATTTCATATTATCCTTGTTATCTTCTTCAATCGCATTATCTTTTTTTTCTTTATCGCTTTCTTTTTCTTTATTTTCTTCTTTTTTGTTTTGTTTTTCAATTTTTCTAGCTTCATTTTTTATATTTAAGATAGGAATATTCGCGTATAAAGCTGGAGCTCCATTTGTACCATCTTCATTTTCTTTGTTTGTTAATCTTACATCTATTGCCCCTTCATCTACATCTATATATTTTTTTATAACTTCTATTATTTCTTGTTTCATTAATTCTAAAAAGTCTGCTGAAACATTAGCTCTATCTTGCATAAGTACTAAATGCAATCTTTCTTTAGCAGCTTCTTTTGAATTTGATGCTACTTTTTCTTCTTTTTTTCTCATTTTATTAAAGAATTTCATTATGCCTTCAAACATTATTAAATTTCCCTCCAACTTTTTGTTCTATTTATGACTTTTTAAATAATCTTTTTAACTTTGCAAAAAATCCCTTTTCTCTTCCCGGTATTGTAACTTCTATTTTTTCTCCTAATACTCTTTTTGCAATTTCTATATATGCCTTTCCTGATGGTGCTCTTCTGTTTTGTATAACAGGTTCTCCTTTATTAGTTTGTGTAATAATATATTCATCATCTGGTACGACACCAATTAAATCAATGGACAATAAATCTACAATGTCATCTACATCCATCATTTCTCCTTTTCTTACCATATTAGGTCTAATTCTATTAATCACTAATTCTGGATTTTTTATGTCAGATGATTCTAAAAGTCCTATAATTCTATCTGCATCTCTAATTGCTGATATTTCTGCTGTTGTAACAACAATTGCTCTATCAGCTCCAGCTATTGCATTTTTAAAACCTTGTTCAATACCTGCTGGACAATCTATTAAAATATAGTCAAATTCTTCTTTTAATTTGCCTACTAAATTTCTCATTTGTTCTTCATTTACTGCGCTTTTATCTCTTGTTTGGGCTGCTGGTAATAGGTATAATTCTTTAAATATACAATTCTATTTTCTAATCCCATAACAACATCTAGATTACGTAATCCTATATCTGTATCAATTAAAACTACTTTTTTTCCTTCTAATGCTAAACTTGACCCCAAATTTGCTGTTGTCGTTGTTTTTCCTACTCCACCTTTACCTGATGTTATAACAATTACTTCTCCCATAATTCTCCTCCTTAGGATTTAAAAACACATATTTTTTGATGTGTATATCATATAACGAAATCCATTAATTGTCAATGATATTTCTTGCTAAAATTACAAAAAGATTGCTAAAATATTACAATTTTATTACAATATCAAACTTGTATATTGTATGTACTTATATGATTTTTAATATTTAAAAAGTCTCAAATAGTTTTTTTCTTGACTACTTGAAACTTTCTAGTTTTATCTTATAAATTTACTGTATTTGCCATGCTTTTTCTTGAGTACTTCCATCAATTCCGTTACCGCCTGTAATGGTAATGTCTGCATTTAAGAAGATAACAGGACGAACGCCATAGAATTGTCCATCATCATAGCCTGTTGAAACAAACATTGTATATCCAGATACCATTCCGGGATCTATACATTTAATTGCATGTCTAACAAAATCGACATCTCCTGCCATTCCTGATGAAGCCAACCAATAACTACATCCTTCTGTTGTTCCTTTTTTAGATTCCTCTATTGCACTATTCTGGCTATTGGTGAATAATATTTTATATATATTTGATGTTTTGCTGATGCCTTTAATTTCTCCATTCGGATCTTCTGATAGCGTATCTGGATAATAAACATATATATCATTTTTTATTGTTGTAATTTTTTCTTTATTTTGTTCTGTTGCTGTTGTTGATTTGGATACTGTTTCCCACATTTTTTGTTGTTGATTATACCATGTAAAACTAAAATGTTCATCTTTTAAATTTCCTTTTATCTCTCCACTCACATCATAATAAGGAAATTGGGTACCATTCCAATAATATGTTACGTCTTTTCCATATTCACTTACAGTCCCTTTTCTAAATTCTTGTGTTGTATCATCATATCCTGTTAATTGATTTATATCCTCTAATGTTATGCTTCTGGATTCACTTGCTCCCGTACCTTGTCCATATAATTGGCTAATATTGTTTAATTCTTCTTCTCCTTTTACAAATCCTTCTTTTCCATTCAATTTGAAATATGTTCTTCCATAATAAACTTCTGTACTATCAGGACCTATATAATCTTCAGAAATTAATATAATTCTTTCTGTTTCCTCGTCTATTCCTAATACTCTCCATCCATATTGATAATCTGCTAATTTAAAAGTCTGATCTTGATATCCATTATTCTTTTTTAATGATGTATATTCTGTATTTTTTGCACCTTTTTGTGGATTATAATTTACATAATCTCCTATTTTTAACTCTACAATTCCATTTGTTATAACTGTTTCTCCATTTTCATTTGTTTCTTCATGCCAATCTTCTAATTTTTTTAATATTACAGCCTCTTTATCTCCTTCTGTATAATCTGTATAATAAATTTTTGTTCCATCATTTTCTTTTACACGAATTCCCTCTACATAAAAGATATTGTGACTTGTCTCATTTATTATATATATATCTGTTAAATCTGCTAAATTTGTATAATCGTTTACTTTATATTTTTCATAGTCTTCACCATAATTTAAAGTTAATCCTTCTAACTTTTCTAATTCTAGAATTAGAAACTTCCCTGTATCATTTGCTCCAATGACACCTGCGTTTTGTAAATTAGTAATATCTGGATATTCTGTCTTTGCTGGTATTTCACCATATTCTGAATAATATGATGATACCTTATCTCTTAAATTTTTTATATCATTTTGCATATTCGTTAATTTTTCTATATATATGCTATCTTTAGCTGAATAAAGAATCATTCCTGTTATAGTTAATATAATAATAACTGCTATCGATAACGAAATCAGTGTAATACCCTTATCCTTTTTTATCATTTGCATTTACCTCCAACCTTCTTTAGTATAGTTTACTATTAATTTATTTTATTTTCAATAGGAATTTTTATATTTTTATATTCATCATTTTTTATTTCTTTTTCGATTGTTTCATATAATATGATTCTGTTTCTATATATTTTTTGTTCTTTAATTTGTAACCCCCACAAAAAAATAATTACTAAAAATATGGCAATATTTTTCAAATATAAAATTGCTATACTACTTATTACTGTCATGATTACTAAAGTTATGTAAGAGATATAATATATGTACTTTTCTGCTGTTTGTTTTCCTTTTAAAATATAAATAATGCCTTTTAATACTCTCCCACCATCTAATGGATAAAACGGCAATATATTAAATAAAATTAAAGTAATATTAGAAAAAATCATTAACATTTTTTCCTCTTGATTTATTTGAAACATTGTAGGTATCGCTAATATGAAAATGATCAATACATTTGTCATAGGACCTGCTAAAGCCACTAGTATTTTTTTCACTTCTAAAAGATTGCCCTTTTTTATTTTAACTATATAATCTTTTCTCTTTATATTAAAATCAATTGCTACTCCAAATGGTTTAATTTCTATTTTTTCTGCTTTCATTCCTAATAACATTCCGGCAATTAAATGTCCTAATTCGTGTATGATAGCAAATATCATTATCATTGCATATATTTTTATTTGATTTGTTATTAAAAACAATATAACAAATATAAATATTTTTAAATCAATTCTAAATTTCATTTTCTCTCCTTTATAAATCCAATATCTTTTGTGGGTCAACTGTCCTTTCTGATATTCTAATTTCAAAATGCAGATGTGGACCTGTTGAATTTCCTGTAGATCCTACCTCTGCTATCTCTTGTCCTTGTTTTATTTGCTCTCCTTCTTTTACATATAAACTATTACAATGTGCATAAATAATACTAACTTCTCCAATTTGTATTTTTATATGTTTTCCATAATCACCTTCTTCTGAAACTAAAACAACTTGCCCATCAGTTGCTGATTTTATCTTTGTTCCCATTACTGCTGCTATATCTGTTCCTGTATGATTTTTTGGAACTGTACCTGTTGCTGTGTCTCTATATCCATATACAGAGCTAATTGTTCCTTCCACTGGTTTTATAAAATTAGCTGTATTTTTTACATTTAAAATATCTTGCTCTTCTTGAGATAAAACTTCATTTTCTTTTACTTGTTCTGTGGTTTCACTAGTTTCTTCTGTCGCTCCTCCAATTCCATTATTGGATTGATTACCATCTGTTACATTTGTTTCATTAGTTTTGTTTTCATCTTCGTTCTGTTTTTCACCATCTTTATTAAAAATCCCGATTATATAGTTCTTACCATCTTCGTATAATTTCTTTAAATCAATATCATAAGATATAATTTCATTTACTTTATGAATAAAATCTTCTGAGAAAATATATTGGTTGTTTTGTATTGTATAGATAACCAAATATATACACACACAAACCATTAGTTGTATTGTCATTTTTTTTAATAATTTTATATCTCTTTTTTCATTCTTTTCTTTTTTATTGTTTTCTTCGCCAACTACTGTTAGTCCCTGATTTCTTTTACGTCGCTCATATATTTCTTCTGCTCGTCTAATTCTTTCTTCGACTGTCATAACTCTTTCCATAAAAAAACACCTCTTCCTTCGTTTCTTGTTAAACTATATGTTTGGAAAAGGTATTTTATGCCTACTTAATAATTAATAATACAAATTGTAAAACCATAATAATGCTTGTTATATATGCATATCTTTTTAATTTTTTGTTAATTCTTGAATTTAATATCACTTCTTTTTCAGATTTCTCTATTTTTTCTATATATTCTGACACTAACATTTCTGCTTCTTTTATAGCATATTCATTATCTTCATTTTCTCTATTAACTTGTTTTTTTTCGTTATTCTTATTTATTTTCTGAAACTTTTTAATCATTTTGTTAGATTTAAAAACAACATAGGCTTCTTTTACAATATTTGATGGTAAATCTTTCAAAATAATCATATTTTTCAAATCGATATCTTCCATCTGTACCTCCTTAATTTCTTATGTATTTATTTTCAGTATTTCCATAATTTTTCATTTTATACAGAACAAATGAGAAAGTCATATAATTTATACAAATTTTAACTTTCTTCGTTGGTCTTCCGTAAATTTGTTCTGCGTCAAATTTTACTAAAGTAAAATTATGTGCAATATGTTTTTTATATATTAGAAAGTCAGCATGATTTTCCTAATATATAAAAACAGGCACATCCTAATTATGATATGCCTGCTTCTTTCTTTGTTACATTATATACCATAACTTCTAATGGTATATGGTTCTAAAAGTTCAAAAACCTGATTCCATACTTTCTCTTGTTCTTCGACAGAAAGTTCTTGCTCCATCGCTTGGTGGATTACTTCTTGCACTTTTGCCGCTTCTTCAGGCGGCATAGTAGAAACAGCGGTAAATTCCAGAATTCCAAGATTATATGCGTTTGTCGCATATTGTTGTCTGTCTTCTCTCATCTCTGCCTGTATCTCTGCCTTCAATTCGTCCGCTTTTAAATGTCTTCCTGTCCATATGCCGATGAACAGAACAATTCCCAGTGTAAGTAACATTTCTACCACTAACCGTTTCTTCATTTTAGAAACCTCCTAATATTTTTTATCTTTATATTATACCAGATTTTTCTTGTCGATGCAAATTATTTAATTAATCGATTTTCTCAATATCAATTCTTGCCTTTTCATATGTGATATCTTCAATCGATATCCCTGCTAATTTTAAAGTATCTCCTGCACTTAATCTTAAAATAACAGTACTTGTTAATGTTATACGATTATTTACTAAATCTTCTAAAACTGGTCCATCATTAAAAGTACTATCTACTACAATATCATTTACTAACAATGCTGCATTAAAATTAAACGATCCAGCTCCTTCTTTTATTCCAAACAATTGATAAGAAATTTGATAAATTCCTGTTTCATTAATCGATATGATATCACTACCATTTTCATGTGTAAATGCATTTCCAACCGCAATATCATTTTGACTAAATTTTATCGTTGTTGTTCCTAATTGTGTGTTATCTCCTTGCACTGCTATTGCTGTCAATATATCTTTTTGTTCATTTGTATTATTTACAATAATAATTATAACAACAAGTATTATCAAAATAAGAATGCTGATAGATATGCCTATACATTTGAAAATATCCATTTGTCGACACTTACAATTCATAATACTCCCCCCATTTTTAATATATGAAATAAATTTACTATTGCTTCTACAAATATTATTTTCTAAAAAACTATGTTAAGAACAAATAGGAAAGCTTTAAATTTTAGACAAGTTTTAACTTTTATCTTTGGCCTTCCTAATATATAAAATAAAAACCATATATCTATGAAATCTTCAAGATATATGATTTTCTCTATTTAGATATTATTCTACAGAAAGGGTTATCATTCCGATTAGAATTAATGTTATTAAAATATATTGTTTCCTCTTTAATTTTTCCTTCAAAAAAATTCTAGATAAAATTACGGTTACTATACTATAAGCTGCAATATATGGTGATGCAAGAGCAGCATCTCCAAATGCAAAGGCATAAATGTATGTATATTGACCTGCCGTTTCTACTAATGTACCGACAAGTTTCAATTTATTTTGTTTCAAATCAATGAATTTATATTCTGTATCTTTAAATTTTAAAATAATACTACATATAATCCCCACAAAGCAATAAATGAATGAAAATGCAATAATCACTTGTTCAGCTGATAAATTAGCTTCTAACGTATAATCATCCATAAAAGATCCTATACCATCTAAAAGCCAATATCCAAGAGCAAAACCAATTCCTTTTAAATATAATAAATAAGCTCTTCTAGCATTTATTTTGTCTTTTTCACTATCTCCTGATTCTAATCTTAATACTTCATCTTTATTTATAGATAATAAAATCATTGCTATAATAATTACTATGATTGCTATGATTTGATATATTTCTACTTCTTGTTTTAATAGCAAAATACAAAGTATTGTTGTTATTGCACAAGAAGAATTTTGTAGTGGTGATAAAATAGATACCTTAACTAATGTCATAGCCTTATATGTACAAAACATAGAAGTAATATATATGATAGATATTGGTAAATATGTCTTTAATATATCAAAATTCATTTCTGTTCTTGTAATAAACATAAAAATTAATGCACAAATCCCTAATATGATTCCATTATATGATATTAGTTTTAAAACACTATTTTTTTCATTTGTTGAAACTTTCTTAAAAATAGTTTCAGATGTTCCCCATAATAGTACTGTTATTGTCGCAAATATTAACCACATAAAGCTTCCCCCTTTTCTTTTCAATTATATTAATTTCTTCTATGTATGTCAAATAGAATAATTTAAAAATATAAATAGTTTTTACATTGTATAATATTTGTTAAAATTATTTAATTTTTCAATATATCTGTGTATAATTCCACTAATATTATTCTCCATTTCTTCTGAAAATGTTACCTTTTTTTCTTTCTTTTTTGTTCCATATTATATTGTCTCCTTGTACTACATGATTTTAAAATCATTCACAAAAAAATTATTGTCAATCATTTTTGAAAATGTCTCAAAATTTTTTGAACATTAGCACTAATTTTTAAAAGAATTAGTGCTAAAATTTTAAATTAAGAAACTTTTTCT
>CAJFRV010000034.1 GCA_904419495.1 uncultured Clostridia bacterium
GGGTAAATTAAAAGGAATGAGCCCTGTACAATACAGAGTTCATTCCCAAGCTGCCTAGTACATAATCAAAAAATGTCCAATTTTTTGGGTTCAGTACAACTTTCTACACTTTTTATATAGAATAAACAAGGAGCAAGATACATGTTATAGGAATATGACAAATTATGAAAATATGTCATAGAACTATTGTGAATAAAAATATGACATAGTATAATACATAAGAATTAAAAATAAAATAGGATTATTCTAAATTAAAAAACTAAAGGAGGAGAAAAGATGGGATTAAAACTTGAAAATGTTTCTAAGAAGTTTGTTGGTAAACAAGCAGTTGATAACATCTCATTTGAAGTAGATAAACCGGGAGTGTTTGGTTTACTTGGTACAAATGGTGCAGGTAAAACTACAACTATTAGAATGCTTCTTGGCATTATAAAGAAAGACACAGGTGAAATTACTTGGAATGGAAAAAAGGTTGAAAGAAAAAGTGTAAATTTTGGATATTTACCAGAAGAAAGAGGTGTATATCCTAAAACAAGAATCTATGACCAATTGATGTATTTTGCAAAATTAAAAGGTATGAATCAAAAAGAGGCAGATGCAGCAATTAAAAAATGGGCAAAAGTGTTGAAGGTAGAAGAATATATACCAATGCCAGCTGAAAAATTATCAAAAGGAAATCAACAAAAAATTCAGTTTATGACAGCCATTATCCACAATCCAGAATTAATCGTTTTAGATGAGCCATTTAGTGGATTAGATCCAGTAAACTCTGAAATTTTAAAAAATGTCATCATTGACTTAGTAAAAGAAGGAAAATATATTATCATGTCTAGTCATCAAATGGCATCTATCGAAGAATTTTGTACAGACATTTTGATATTAAATAAAGGAAAAACTGTTTTAAAAGGAAATTTAAAGGAAATTAAAGAAAAATATAAAGCAAATCGACTAGAACTATCAACAGATAAAAATATAGATAAATATATTAAAGAATTCAATATGGAAATAGAGTTTTCTAAAAATAATGAATATTCTATTAAAATTGATTCTGAAGAAAAAGCTCACCAATTGCTAGAAAAGTTGGTTACAAATCATATAGAAGTAGATAAGTTTGAAATTAAGAAACCAACATTGAATGATATTTTTATTGAAAAGGTGGGTGAATTTGAAAAATAATCAGCATCTTGCGTCGTTAAACTTCATTTGAAATTTAATCGACGTACAAAAAGTACGCCTCATAAATTTCAAATTTGTTTGCCTAGCAATATACTAATTCTTTTTCAAATTTTTCTAAAATAAAGAAGGAATAAAGAAAGGAATAAAATAATATGAGAGATTTAAAAACAGTTATTGCATTTACAATAAAAGATATGGCAAAAAGAAAATCTTTTATCATATCAACATTTATTATTTTAGTATTAATTGTTATAGGAATTAATATTCCGAACATCATGAAAGCAATTACAGGCGATAATGAAAATGCAGGAGAAACAAAAATATTAATTGTAGATAGTACTAATTTATTTGAAGGAACATTACAAAGCATTAATCAAATGGACTTAGGATATAATGTTCAAGTTGCCAATAATGAAGTTTCTTTTGATGATATAAAAGGAAGAATAGAAAATAAAGATATTGACCAAGCGATGATTATTGAACAAAAAGAAGATGGAACATATAAATTAAGATATATTGTAGAAAATATGACACAAGTAGCTATGGTTCCAGAAGATTTAATGAATACAATCAATACACTATATACGAATTTACAAATTTCAAAATTAGGATTGACACAAGAACAAATGGCAAGCTTATCTCCAAATTTTGAGTTTACAATTGAACAAACGGAAGAGCAAGAAGTCAGTGGAAACTTATTCGTTATTATGTTATTATCAATCGTGTTATTCTATGCAATCTATTTCTGTGCATATCAAGTATCAAGCTCAATTACCACAGAAAAGACCTCAAAAATCATGGAAACATTGGTAACATCAACATCACCAAGAACAATTGTATTAGGAAAGACTATAGGAATTGGTATTGTAGGACTGATACAAATATGTCTAATTGTTGGTGTAGCATTCATATCTGCTAAAGTATTTTTAGATCCAGAATTGTTAAATACAGTTTTAGATATGTCTATGATGACACCATATTTAGGAATTATGACAATTGTATACTTTATCTTAGGATATTTTGCATATGCCTTATTATATGCTTTAACAGGATCAACAGTTAGCAAACCAGAAGATATACAATCAGCAAATACGCCTGTTGCCATACTTGCTGTTATTGGATTCTATTTATCATATTTTACAATGATGAATCCAACAAGTGAATTAAATCAATTTGCAGCAATATTTCCAATTTCATCACCATTTTGCATGCCTTTTAGAATCATGATGGGAATTGCGTCAACTTCAGAAATTATATTATCAATTGTTGTGTTAGTAGTTACAATATTAATAATCGCAAAAGTAGCAATAAAAATTTATTCAAATGCGATATTAAATTATGGAACAAAAATGACATTCAGAGATATTGTAAAGGTATATAAAGATAAAAATAACTAAAAAACAATAAATATAATGAATTATAAAGAAAATAAACTAGTTTGCAATTATGTAAGCTAGTTTATTAAATTCATAGTAAGTATTGACTAAAAATAAAACTAAATATAAAATATAATAGAATAAAAACAAAAGAAGGGATAGTTTTATGAAAGAACAAATGAATAAAGGTATTACATTAATTGCATTAGTTATTACAATTATTGTTTTGTTAATTTTAGCAGGTGTTAGTATAGCAACATTAACAGGAGATAATGGTATATTGAATAATGCCAATAAAGCAAGTGAGGAAACTAAAAAAGCAAATGCAAAAGAACAGGTACAAATAGCAGTAACAGGAAGTAGAGAAGTAGATAAGATTATAAATAATGATGAGTTAAAAGTAAATTTAGAAAAAATAGATAAAATAACAGGTGTACCATATAGTATAACAAGTGCAAGTTATCCATTGACAGTAGCAGTAGATGGATATGAAGTAACTATAAAAAAAGATGGAACTGTTGTAGAAGGAAGATGGTCACCGGGAGAAGCTGATGAAAATGGTATTTTTACAAAACCAAGTACAATTGATGGAGAAATAGCAAGTTCAACGAATCCAACTATACCAGCAGGCTTTAAACCAATTGATACAGACACAGCTAAATGGAAAGACGAAGATGGAAACATTGTTGTACAAGAAAATGTAGAAAATGGAATGGTTATACAAGACAAAGTAGGAAACCAATATGTGTGGATACCAGTAGATGGATTAATGGGAAAAAATGAAAAAACAAATACGAATGCATCAAAAGGAGAGATTATTTTAGGAAGATATGTGTTTAATGATAATGGAACAATAAATGAAGAATTAACACCAGATACATTAGAAGAAGATTTGAAAACAAGTAAATCCTCAGGAGTAAAATATACAGAGGATTATAGTAACTTAAGGAGTTTCTTTGATAGTGTTGAGAAATATGGAGGATTTTATATTGCAAGATATGAAGCAACTTCAGGTACAGAAGTTAAAGTAGGAAGTCAATATGGAGAACAAGTATGGAAAAATATAAAGCAAGGAGATGCACAAAGTGCTTGTGAAAATTTGTATGAGACAGTTCATAGTGATTTGATGAATAGTTATGCATGGGATACAGCTTTATTATTCATACAAAAACAGAGTACAGGATATTCCATAAAACAAAGTGTTAATGATATAGATGATGGATTATTAACAACAGGAGAATCTGGTGATGTACAATGTAATATCTATGATTTAGCAAGTAATTGTTATGAATGGACAACAGAAATTTATGATGGATCACGTTGTGTAAGAAGAGGAGATGCCTATAGTGATAAAGAATTATGTTGCGCTAATACGCGTCACGAAGAAGGAAATACAACTATGAATGATAGTATTTCTTTTAGAGCAATTTTATATTTATAATAATAGATAACAATGACAGGAATAATTAATAGAAAAGTAGAAAAGCGATAGAAGCATTTCTACTTTTTTCTATTTGATAACAATTCATGTTGAAGTTTTTAATATGCAAAAATGGTAATAAATATAGTAAATATGGTAAAGAATAAGAAAGAGGTGAATTATATGAATGAATTTAAAGATAATATAAAAAAAGAACTAGAAATATTAAAAAATATGATAACTTTAAATAAAGATAAAAGCGACATAGAAAAGCAAAAACAAAAATTAAATCAATTATTAGAAGAATATTTAAAAGATTTTTAATTAACATAAAGATAGCAAATCATATGGTTTTATCAACTTAAAGAGATAAATATGAATAACATACGAAAATAATTCGTTCATAGAAATAACAAAATTTGATAAGATAAACAAAAAATGAAGGTGATAAATATGAGAAAAGCAAGCACAATTAAAATAGGAAAAAAATTACAAACAATCAGAAAAAGTAATGGATTTACACAAGAACAATTGGCAGAACAGATAGGTGTATCTGTAAGATATGTTAGTGATGTTGAACAAGATAGAGCTAAACCATCTTATGAAGTGCTAATTAAGATCTGCAATATTTTTAAGATTAGTTTAAATCAAGTATTTAGTGAATATTTAACAGTAACAGAAAATAAAAGTTTAGCATATCCACTAGCAGGATATGAAAAATTAGCAGAAGCAGACAAAAAGACTATAGAACATTTGATAATGTATTTCAATAAAAAATAGAAAAGGCTTATATAAAAACAAAAATAAAATTGACAAATTTAGTTTAGCAGTATATAAATAAGATAAAGATTATTTATATACTGCTATATATTTTAAATAGAAAATTATAAAAAGGAGGAAATTATTATTGGATTTAGAAATACTGAACAATATACAAGAAAAAGTAACAGATATAAAAAATGAAATAAAGCAAAATAATAATCATCTAGAAGAAGTTGAATTAGCAAAGAAATTAGATGCTATAAAAGAATATTCTGTGGATCGATTTGAAGGAGAATATGCTATTTTAGAAGATAGAAAAACAAAGGAAATGAAACAGGTAAGAAGAGATATGTTACCAGAAAATATAAAAGAGGGAAGTATTTTACAATGTGTAAATGATAAATATATTAACAATGAAGAACTGACAAACCAAGAGAGAGAGAGAATAAAAGATAAAATGAATAAATTATGGAACTAAAGCAGGATTTTATTTGAAAAAATAAGGAGGACAAAAGATGGCAAGGAAAAGAAAAACAATGATGAAAAAAATGTTATCAGCTGCTATTACCTTAATTATTATAGGAATTGCTGGAATATTGGGAACAAATCAAGAATTTGTAAATACAATCTCTAATAGAGAAGAGCAAGTTAACCATCTAAATGAACAAAAAGTAGAATTTATTGCACAAGATAATTTATTAGTAGACTTTATAGATGTGGGACAAGCTGATAGTATTCTAATTAGAAATCAAGATCAGGTCATGTTAATTGATGCTGGAACAAATGAAGCAGGAGATACAGTTGTCAATTATTTAAAGGAATTAGGAATTACTAAAATCAATTATTTAGTAGGGACACATCCTCATGAAGACCATATAGGGGGAATAGATGATGTAATCAATAATTTTGATATTGGACAAATCTATATGCCAAAAATGGAAACAACCACAAAAACATTTGAAGATGTATTAGAAGCTATTGAAAATAAAAATTTAACAGTAACAGCTCCAAATAAAGGTGATAAAATTGAATTGGGACAAGCAGTAGGAACATTTATGACAGATCCTATTTTAGATAAAGATAATTTGAATTTGTCTTCATTGGTTATGAGACTAGAATTTGGAAATACTAGTTTTCTATTTATGGGAGATGCTGAAAAAGAAAATGAAGAAACAATCAATTGGCCGAAAACAGATGTATTGAAAGTGGGACATCATGGCTCAAATACAAGTAGTTCAAAGAAATTTTTGGAACAAATAGAACCTGAATATTCAATCATAATGGTAGGAAAAGATAACTCATATAACTTGCCAAAACAAGAGACAATAGATAATCTAAAATCTATAGGAAGTGAAATTTATAGAACAGATGAAAATGGAACAATAAAAATAATTTCAGATGGAAATCATTTAGAAATTGAGAAAAGTAAATAGAGAGTGATGATGTAAGTATAAATAAAGTAAATTTCTTAAAGGAAGATATTTACTTTATTTTTATGTTAATATATTTTTCTTTTATCTCAAAAATGCTTGACAGTTTACAATAATAAAGATAAAATAGATATGGTAGGAAAAAATATATTTAATATAACATATATATATTTATTTCGAACATTGAAAATTAAATAAGAAAGAGGTGTATGATTATGATGATTGTAATCATTATCGCCGCTGTCTTAATCTCACTTGCAATAGGATTTCTAGTAGGAATGATATACAGAAAAAAAGTTGCAGAATCTAAAATTCAAGGAGCAGAAAATGAAGCTAAAAGATTAATTGATTTAGCAAAAAAAGAAGGAGAAAATCTAAAAAAAGAAGAGATTTTCAAAGCTAAAGAAGAAATTATGAATAATAGAAAAGAATTAGATCAAGAGATTAAAGA
This sequence comes from uncultured Clostridia bacterium, assembly GCA_904419495.1. Lineage (GTDB taxonomy): Bacteria > Bacillota > Clostridia > TANB77 > CAG-508 > CAG-269. Next base: position 6,616 of record CAJFRV010000034.1, read on the forward strand.
AAGAAGAGGCGAAGTACAAAAACAAGAAGCAAGATTAATTCAAAAGGAAGAAAATTTAGAAAGACGTGCAGAAAATTTTGAAAAAAGAGAGCAAGAATTAGAAAGAGAAAGACAAGATATTGAACATCAACAAATAGAATTAGAAAAATTGCACGAACAAGAAATGGTCGAACTTCAAAAAATTGCATCTTTAAGTAAAGAGGAAGCAAAACAAAGATTGCTTGCAGAAGTGGACAAAGAATTAACAGCTGAAAAGGCAACATTAATTAGAGAAAAAGAACAAAAAGCAAAAGAGGATGCAAATAAAAATGCGAAAGAAATTTTATGTTATGCAGTACAAAAATGTGCAGCAGATCATTCACAAGAAACAACAGTATCAATTGTTGCTCTTCCAAATGATGATATGAAAGGAAGAATAATTGGTAGAGAAGGTAGAAATATAAAAGCATTAGAAACATTAACAGGAATTGATTTAATAATCGATGATACACCAGAAGCTGTCGTATTGTCAGGATTTGACCCATTAAGATGATGGAAGAATTCATCCAGCTAAAATTGAAGAAATGGTAGAAAAAGCAAAAGAGGAATTAGATGCAACAATCAAAGAAGAAGGAGAAAGAGCAGTATTAGAAACAGGTGTTATAGGGTTACATCCAGATCTTGTAAAATTGATAGGAAAATTAAAATATAGAACAAGTTATGGACAAAATGTATTAAACCATTCAATTGAAGTTTCAAACTTGGCAAGAATTATGGCAGAAGAATTAGGATTAGACGCAAAACGTGCTAGAAGAGCGGGACTACTACACGATATAGGAAAAGCATTAGACCATGATATGGAGGGAACACACGTAGAAATCGGTGTTGAAGTATTGAAAAAATATAAAGAAAATCCATTGGTAATTAATGCAGTGGAAGCACATCATGGGGATGTAGAACCACAAACTTTGGAAGCTGTTTTAGTACAAGCAGCAGATGCTATTTCAGCATCAAGACCGGGAGCTAGAAGAGAAACATTAGAAGCATATATCAAAAGATTACAAAATCTTGAAGAGATTGCAGATTCTTTTGAAGGCGTTGATAAATCATTTGCTATACAAGCTGGTCGTGAAATCAGGGTTATAGTAAAACCAGAAAAGATTTCAGATGATCAAATGACAATTTTAGCAAGAGATGTTTCTAAGAAAATTGAAAATGAAATGGACTATCCGGGACAAATTAAAGTTAATGTTATCAGAGAGACAAGAACGGTAGATTATGCAAAATAGAAATAAAACCCTTTCTGGGTTTTATTTTTTTTGTAGTATATGTCTTCTCTAAAGATTCTATGGACTTTTTTTTAGTTTTATGATAATATATTTGTAAATTTTGCAAACAATATAAAGGGAGATGAAGATTTTGAACAATAAATTTTACGTAACAACACCAATCTATTATCCAAGTGGGAAATTTCATATAGGAACAGCTTATACGACAGTCTTAGCAGATACAATGAAAAGATATCATCAGCTAAAAGGTGAAGATAGCTATATGCTTACAGGAACAGATGAACATGGACAAAAAATTCAAGGAATTGCAGAAAAAAGTGGAAAAACACCAAAAGAATATGTTGATGAAATGGCTGCTCAAGCAAAAGAACTATGGGCAAAAATGGAAATTCATTATGATGATTTTATTCAAACAACAGAAGAAAGACATACAAAAGTTGTTCAAAAAATATTTGATAAATTTATGGAGCAAGGGGACATTTATAAGGGAGAATATGAAGGATGGTATTGTGTACCATGTGAGACTTATTTCACAGAAACCCAGTTAGTAGATGGAAAATGTCCAGATTGTGGTAGAGAAGTAAAACTAATGAAGGAAGAAGCATATTTCTTTAATATGAAGAAATATGTAGATAAGTTGGTAAAATATTATGATGAACACCCAGACTTTATAAAACCAGCTTTTAGAAAAAATGAAATGATAAATAATTTTATAAAACCGGGTCTAGAAGACTTATGTGTCACAAGAACTAGTTTTGACTGGGGAATAAAAGTATTAAAAGATCCAAAACATGTTATTTATGTATGGTTAGATGCATTAACCAATTATTTAACAGCATTAGGATATATGTCTGATGATGATACTTTATTAAAAAAATACTGGCCTGCGGATTTACAAATTGTTGGAAAAGACATTGCTAGATTTCATTTAATTTATTGGCCAATATTCTTAATGGCATTGGATTTACCACTACCAAAAACAATATTGGTGCATAACTGGATTATGATGAAGGATGGTAAAATGTCTAAATCAAAAGGGAATGTTATATATCCAGAAACCTTAATTGATAGATATGGATTAGATCCAACTAGATACTTTTTACTTAGAGAAATGCCTGTTAATCAAGATGGTATTTTCTCACCAGAAGCCTTTGTAGAGAGATATAATTTTGATTTATGTAATGATTTAAGTAATTTAGTAAATAGAACTGTATCAATGGTAAATAAATATTTTGAAGGAAATGTTCCTGAATATAATGGAACACCAAATGTAGTAGATAAAGAATTAGAAGATTATGCTACAGAAAAAATCAAAAAGTTTGAGGAAAAACTAAATGATTATGAAATTGCAAATGCATTGCAAGAAATATGGGATTTAATTGCAAGAACTAATAAATATATTGATGAAACCATGCCTTGGTCATTAGCCAAAGAAGAAAAAATAGAAGAGTTAAAATCAACAATGTACCATTTAATTGAAAATTTAAGGAAAATTGCAATTTTAATTAAACCATTCATGACAGATACGGCAAATAATATTTTAAGACAAATCGGAATAGTAGATACTGATAAAATTAGATGGAATGATATATATCCTTATGATACCTTAAAAGATATTAAGGTAATTGAAAAAGGTGAGCCAATTTTTATGAGACTAAAAGTGGACGAAGAAGTAGAATATTTAAAGTCTGTTATGAAAAAATAGAAAAAATGATAGAGTCGGATGTTAGTGAGGACGGAGAAAAGCTGTCAATGGGGACGGAGAAAAATGACACAACTAAAAAAAGTTGTGTCATTTTTCTCCGTCCCCATTGACAGCTCTTCTTCGTCCCCATTGACATCCTCACTGACATCCTCACTGACATCCGTTTTCAAAATCATTAAAGTTTTTTTATATTCCTATACAAATTTTTGATAAAATAGTATATAATAGAAACGAAAAAAGATAAAATAAATAAAAGATAATAGGAAATAAAATATGAAAGAAGAAATAAATATGTCTTTAATACCTGTAAAATTTAAATTTACTACAAAAGAAAAAATAATCATCTCTATAATAATGGTATTAATGATTATAGGTATTGTCATTACATGGATAAATTATATAGAAAGTGCTAAAATAAAAGCACAACATGAGTTAGCCCAAAAACAACTTCAAGAAGCAATTATTCAAGAACAAAAAGAAGCAGAAAGAAAAAGAAGGGAAAAATTACCGAACTTGACAGAGGAAGGAAAAGAAAACATAAAACATATATATAGTTCAGACAGCAAAAGAGCTTTTTTAACATTTGATGATGGACCATCTAGTAATACAAGTCAAATATTAGATATATTAAAAGAAAAAGGAATAAAAGCTACTTTTTTTGTATTAGGTTCTAATGTTGAGAAAAAACCAGAAATTGTAAAGCGAATGTATGAGGAAGGTCATTTTATTGCAAATCATGGATATTCACATATATATGCAAATATCTATCAATCACCAGAGGCAGTTTTAAATGAATACAATCAATGTAATCAAGCAGTAAGAAATGCTATTGGAGAGCAGGAATATAATTCTCATTTATTTCGATTTCCGGGAGGACTAGCAGGAGGAAAATATGCAGAAATCAAGAATCAAGCCAATACACTACTACTTGAAAATAATATTGTTCATGTAGACTGGAATGCATTAAATGGTGATTCGGAAATAACAAATCCAACCATCGAATATGAAATGCAAAAAATTATGGACACAACTGCTAATAAACAAAGTGTAGTCATATTAATGCATGATGCAGAGGTTAAGAAGGCTACAGTTGAAGCTTTACCAAGTATTATAGACTACTTATCAGGGCAAGGATATGTATTTAAGAATTTTTATGAAATTATAAAGTAAGTATGCATAACGAAATCAAAAATTTTTATGTATAAATGTGAAGACTGCTTTGCAGTAATTTACAAATAGAAGAAACTTACATTGTTGTATAGGAAAAATCTAATATAGAGTTAAGATAAGGGATGATTTTTCTTATACAATAAAATAGAAAGGAGTCATTGTTTTGCCAAAAAAAACAGGAGAAAAAATAGATGAAATAAAAGAAAAACTAGAGTATTTAGGATTAAATTTGGAAGAAGCAAAAAATCAATTTGAAAGCTATGAACCATTAAAGTTTAGAGTTCCTAAATTTTATGATGAAAAACAATATAGACAATATCGATATGTACCTATTAAAGATATTCAAATATTATTAACACCAACAAACAGAATGGATGATATACAAGAAAAATATAAAAATGCAAGTCCTATATCCGAATATTTGGATACAGAAGATGAAAAAAATTATTTAAAGCATGCAACATTCTTAAAAATGTTGAAAGACTTAAAAATAGAAGATGTAGAAAAAGTACAAGAAGAGCAAGCAAAACTAGCTAAAAAGATACCTTTTAAAGTGAAATATGAAGGAAACTATTTATGGCAAATATATTATTCAGAAGATACAGACCAATATTTTATGTTAGTTCCAACAGAAGATACAGATTATTCGACTTTTTTCTATTTACTAAAAAAACAATTAGAAAAAAAGAAAACAGGAAAAATATTTGTACCAATTAGAAATCTTTCATATAGTAATACTTATTTAAAAAAAGCAGAATTTGAAGATTTAGAGAACTATTTATGGCTATTTACAAAGGACTGGCCATTAATTTATGAAGTATATGATAAAAGTGAAAAATTATCTATTCATATTGTAGGAGAAACAGAAATATATGAAAGCATTAAAAGTCCATACAAGATAAAATTAAATAGTTTAATCGAAGCTAATCAATTCTATAAATTATTAAAAGCAATGTTTATTTTACAAACTGAATTACCACATTATTTTGAGTTTAAAACGAATATTACAAAAGGTGGTGAATTAGAATTTTATAATCAGGATTATAAAATTGAATATGAAAATATTGCAGAATGGATAAATGATGAATATGAAGTAGGAATTGAGAAACAAGAATTAATAGAAGAATTATTAAAAGAAAATAAGATAAAGTTAGATAATTTAAAAGTAATTGCAGCTTCTCAAGAAATTGAATATTTAGCTAAAGAAAAACAGATATCTACATTTTTGGAATGTAAAAAAACATTTTTTGGAAAGTTTAAATATTATTTTAAATATAGTAAGAAAAACAAAAAAAATACATTGAAAGATAACTCTTTAGAAGAACAAAAAATACAAGAAAAAGAAGAAAATAACCCAGAGGAGAAAAAGCAAGAAAGAAAAAGCAGAAAGAAAAAAGATAAATATACTATCGAGGAATTGATTCAATTATATAAAGAGTATGAATTGAATGAGACAGAATTAAAAAATATTTTAATGGATGTTAATGCATTAAAATTGAAAAATAAAAATATGGCGAAAAAAATAGAAAATGCAACAAATTTCATACAGGAAATTGACAATCATAAAAGAAGTATATTTGAATTCTGGAAATACAGTAATAAAGATGAGGTAGCATCTCTAGCAGAAGGAGAAGCGGAAGAGGTTAATATTATTAAGAAAGTTACTAAAGTATTTGATTATCACGAGGACTTAGAAAACTTTGGAGATACAATGGATCAAGTAGAAAGAAAGGCATTAAGTAAAAGTGAAACAGACAGTATTTATTTAACAACAACTAACATTTTTCCATTATTGAATAAGGTAAAAAATAATGAGGTTTTACCAAAAGAAATTGAAAATCAATTAAAGGAATTAAAGAAAGAGGCACAACAACAAAATACATTAAATCAAATAGAAGAATTTGATATATTTGGTGGGATGTCGCAAGATGCTACAAAAGTTTCTAAAATTGCAAATAAAAATCATAGAGAAATTGCAAAAGATAAATTTAATATCTTGGAAATCAATAAAAATACAAAACAAATAGGATACAAATTAGCATTAGAAACAGTTGTAGACAATATAAGAAAAGCATTAGATAAAGTTGTGATCATTGATGATTTACCAGTATATAAAATCATAGATGATGAAAAATTAAATAATCAAAACTTTAACATTTTTAATATAAACCCTGAAAATGAAATACAAGGAAATATAAAAAGTAAACCAAGTAAATTTAATTTATATAAAATAAATGCAAAAAGAGGAATGAACGGAATTAGCTATACAAATATCATTTTTTATGATAATCAAAATAAAACTCTACCAGTGGGGCAAGATATATCTACTAAAATCTTATTAGACTTATCAAAAGTAGACTTAAAATTAATAAATAAAACTTCATTTAAAATGACAGAAATAGAAGATGAAAAAGATGATTTTTCTAAAGTAAATATAAAAACAATTCATGTATTTGAGTATGATGTTATTTTAAAAGAACAAAACAATAATAAAGAAGAAAATGAAGAAGCTAAAAAAGATATCAATTCAAAATAAGAATAGTAAATTTATAAAAAGGCATATAATGAATCACATTATATACCTTTTTTTTAACAAAAAATTTCTCTTAGACATAGTATATATAAGTTAAAAGTATAAAAAGTAAGGGGGAATTTATGATTAAAAAATTTATATTAGGAATGATTATATTTGTTTTTGTATTTAGTATTCAAATTAATCATACATATGCATTGTCACCAAAGTCTGATCTAAGCTACGAAGGCATTGATGTTAGTAATTGGCAAGGGCATATTAATTATGAAGAAGTAAAAAATTCAGGAATACAGGTCGTATACATAAAAGCAAGTCAAGGAACAAATATAAAAGACGCCTATTTTGACATTAATTATGAAAATGCAAAAGCAAATGGATTATATGTAGGATTTTATCATTATTTAACAGCAACAAATATAGAAGAGGCACGAGAAGAAGCAAACTTTTTTGTATCAGTTATCTCAGGAAAAATACCAGACTGTAAACTAGTATTAGATTATGAGACCTTTGGAGGAGTGGGAAAAGAAGAAATTAATAATATTGCTAGAACTTTTATGGAACGTGTAGAAGAATTAACAAACAAAGAAGTAATGTTATATAGTGATTTATCTAATGCTAGAGATACATTTGATACAAGTTTAGCAGAAGATTACGAATTATGGATTGCTTATTATGAAGATAGAAATCGTTTGATCAATATAGAGACTAGTTGGAATACATATATAGGAATACAATATACAGATAGAGGAAGAGTAAATGGAATCAATGGAAGTGTAGATAGGGATTTATATACAGAAGAAATTTTCTTGAACGAAAATTCTGAAATTCCAGATAATAATGAAAATACATCTCCAAGAAATACAGAAAGTCTAGAATATACTGTACAAAGAGGAGATACATTAAGTGCAATTGCAAGAAGATATGGAACAACTGTACAAGAATTAGTAAATATTAATTCTATACAAAATCCTAATTTAATCTATCCGGGAGAAAAGTTAAGGATACTTACAAATTCAACAATACCGGGAAATGAAGAAAGAGGAACAGGAAGCATCATTTATACAGTAAAAAGGGGAAATACATTATCACAAATTGCAAGAGAATATCGTGTAAGTGTAGAACATATTGTAGAACTAAATGACATTCAAAATCCAAATCGAATTTACCCGGGAGAAAAGTTAAGAATTACAGAAAGTGATAGAACAGATCTAGCTCCAGTAGATAATACTATTCAGGTGTATTATGTTGTAAAGAGTGGTGATACATTATATGGCATTGCAAGAAAGTTTGGAATTACCTTAAATCAAATTTTGAAATATAATGATATTCAAAATCCAAATTTAATTTATCCGGGACAGACAATTAAAATTGTATAAACAAAAGCACATTTATAAAAGTTTTAAAAAAGTTATGAAATTATTATAGACTTTTTTCAAGATATATGCTAATATATATTAGTATTTATCTTATGCCGATGTGGCGGAATTGGTAGACGCACTGGACTCAAAATCCAGCGGGAAACCATGTGGGTTCGAGTCCCACCATCGGTACCATAAATGATTTTTGGAAAAATGAAGATGAAGGTTCTTCATTTTATTTTTTTATCTAATAGGAAAAATCACTTTTTCTATTCAATAAAAAAACAACATTACATAGAAAAGAAATGGGGAGGAAACATTATGGATAAACCTATTATAGGCATAGTATCAAAACATTATGCTACTTACAAATCAAATAAAATAGACACATTTATAAGAGATGAAGTAAAACAAGCTATATTTGATAATGGTGGTGTAGCTATCGGAATACTACCTACTGAATCAAATGTAAATTATAGTGGAGATAATTGGAAAGATAGTTTATCAAAAGAGGAAAAAGAAAATTTAATTGCTCAATTAAAATTATGTAATGGAATTATATTACAAGGTGGAACAGAAAATGATAATTATGAAAGTATCATTGCAAAATATTGTTATGACAATGATATTCCTATATTAGGGATATGTGCAGGACAAAATAATATTGTTAGGTCACTTAATGGGACTACTTATAAAATTCCTAATCCAGAAAAACATGATAAGCCATGGGATGAGTATGTACATAGTATAAAGATAGATGAAAATTCAAAATTTTATCATATAGTAAAAACAAAAGAAATGATGGTTAATTCAAGACATAAAAGAGCAATTGAAAATTGTCCTATGTTAGATAAAGTAGCTTTCTGTGAGGATGGATACCCAGATGTTGTAGAAGCTAAAAATAAAAAATTTTATATTGGAGTCCGATTTCATCCAGAAAGTTTATATAAAAAGGATCAAAAAATGAAAAAGATTTTTAAAGAGTTTATAAATATTTGTAAGAATTAAGTGATCAAAATGTAATTTTTAGAAATATGGACGTACAGAGCTAGCACATAATTAGATAAAATTGTTTTTTGTGTTGAAAAAAATCAAACTTATTGATATACTTTTCTAAAGTAGAAATACAAAAGAAAAATAAAAGGGGGATAAAAATATGGAAGAAAAGAAAGAATTAAAAATCAAATTTAGAACAGTAGTGATATTGTTAATATTATTAGCAATTATAATAGTAGTAGCTTTGGTAATCATGATGAACAAAAATAAAGAAACAAAAACAATAGGAGGTAAAACAAGTACGCAAGAAAGGAATGATTTTTCTATGGAATTTTTAAGATTGGAAAATAAAAAGGAAAACATTGTATATAGCCCATTATCAATAAAATATGCATTAAATATGCTAAATGAAGGAGCAAATGGAAATACAAAAACACAAATTGAAAATGTAATCAAAGGATTGAATTTAACGAAATATGCTCCTATAAATGAGGTGCTATCTTTGGCCAATAGTGTATATATTCGAGATACGTATGCCGAATATATAAAAGAAGATTATAAAGATATATTGTCAGAAAAATATAATGCAGAAATCAATTATGATTCTTTTAGCAATGCCACTAATATAAATAAATGGATAGAAAATAAAACATTAGGAATTATACAAAATATGTTAGATGATAATGCAGTACAAAATCCAGCTACTAATATGATTCTTATTAACGCTTTAGCAATTGATATGGAATGGGCAAATGCTTTTGACACAAATGATACTTATGGCGAAGTTTTCAAGTTAGACAATGGAGATGAAATGACAGCAACTATGATGCATAAAGAAACAAAAAGTCAAGCTGTTGCTTATTACAAAGATAGAAAAACAACAGCGTTAGCAATGGATTTGAAAAAATATGATGATACCCAATTGCAATTTGTTGCGATAATGCCAAAGGATACTTTATCTAAGTATGTTGATGATTTTACAATAGATGATTTAAATCAAATTATAAGCAAACTAACTTTATCATCAGAAGAAAAATACGGAGTAGATATTTCAATACCTAAATTTTCATTTGATTATGATTTAAATCTAAAAGAAGATTTAATGGATTTAGGAATTACAGATGCATTTAATGAAAATTTGGCGGATTTTTCAAATATGGCAGATACAGATTTTTATGTTGGTGATGCTTTGCATAAAGCAGATATAGAATTTTCAGAGGAAGGAATAAGAGCAGCAGCAGTTACAGCTTTTACTATGGAAACATCAGCTATGAAGGATGAAACTAAACCAGAAGAAATTAAAATAGATAGACCATTCTTATATTTTATTAGAGATAAAGAGACTAACGAGATATGGTTTACAGGGACTGTTTATGAACCAAATTCATGGGAAGAAGATAAAGGAGAATATTAAAATAATTAAAAAATGAGGGGATATGAATTTCCCCTCATTTTTTAATTGAATACAATGGTTTTAAATTAATGATTAAAAAAAGATTTAATTTTATTAAATAATTTTTTTATAAAATAATTTTTTTCGTAAACTATTAGATGATTGGTGTTTGACAAAGAATCCAATTTTTGCGTATTTTTCTTTTTTCTTTCTTCAAATATCCTATAGACATCAGTTTGTTTGGCAATTTTTTTGTCATTTTCTTCATAGATATTACATAATTCTTGCTGTTCACTTTTATTAGATAAATACATGTAGTTTATAGCACATAAATATTTTATAGTTTCTGGATTTAAATTTTGTTTGTCTAAAGGAAGTGTTAAATCAATTTTACAATTATAATTTTTATCTTTATTTTCCCTAAAAAAATTTTTCAGATCTTCTGGAATTTTGGCTAAATCTTCTTTATTCAATTGAGAAAATATACAATCTAATTCGGCATAAGCTATTGAGTCCATTCTTTATCATTCCTTTCATTATCTTTTGTATTTGTGAGACTTTTTACTTTTTGCATGACAGTATTTAATAAATTCATTCCCATATGAGGAACACCTTTGCAAAATTCTTTCATATTATACAATTTCAAATATCCATGTAAATCTTGACCATAATCAGCTTTTTGTATCAAGCTGTCAACTAATGTATTTACTATAGTATAAGGATCTTTTTTATCATCTATTGGATAATTATATTCAATAGTTCTGCCAATATATACAGTAAAAAGTGAGGCATTACTATGAGCTATTCTATATGTATCACACGAAATTAGGTATTTAAAACCATTTGGAGATTTATGTGTTAAATAACATATTTTATTAAATAGATTATTTTCGGGTACATTTTTTGCATTTTCTATATCATTTTGCAATCTTTTAAAAGAAGCAGAAGCATCCTTATTGTATATTTGAATACTTAATCTTAATTCTTCATCAAATTTATGAAAGAAAAAACGCATGTAACTATGCAATTCTTTTTCAAATACTTTGGATAAAATGGCAATATTTTCTTTATTATTTAAAGAAAATCCTATATATGGAGTATCATTTTTGGGATCGTCTGGATGTCCACCACAAGAAGCAAATGTGGGAATTTTATTTTTAGCACAATATATTAATAAACTTTTCAAACCGTCATTTCCTTCAGAATAAACTGTAGCCATTTTTTGAATGTCTTCATCAGTCATTTGATTATATTCTTCTCGCGACAGTGGGTGGGACAAACGGTCATTTTTGAATTCAAACATATAATTCTCCTTTGTATAAAAAAACTTCATATATAGTTTATCATAAATTATTTCTTATTACTATTGTTTAATGAAAAAATAATATATATACCTTCAGGCAATTAAACATTAAATTGTAGTTACTGTTCAGACTAGAAAAATAAAAATATCCTTATTAGCTATATGCTAACAGGGATATTTATATATATATTTGATATTTCGTTGTAAAAATTTCT
>CAJFRV010000035.1:0-11309 GCA_904419495.1 uncultured Clostridia bacterium
GCCCCGCGGCGAGCAGAACTCAAGATTGTACATATGGTGAAATATTCGCTAATAAAATAAAGCTATTTTTTAGTGAAATATTCAAAAATTATTGACATACATTTTTTTAAATTTCCACTTTTTCTAAAATTAAATGTTATCACTCAACTAATTCGTAATTCCATTAACACTAAATTTATATATTTTTAGTAAATGAGAAAATCTGGTTAAACTTTAAAGGAGTTAGTTTTCTAACTCCTTTTATAAATTTAATAATTATCTGATCCTTTTCCTTCAGGTAATGCTGGATATTGGATAACAATTCTAATTTTTGTAATATAACGAATTGCTCTTACTATCTTACTATTTTTAATTCTTTGCCATAAACTTGGTTTTGCTTCAAAAGTTACTGCTTGTTCATATTGTTGCTGAGCTACATTTACTTGTTCTACTGGTTGTTCTGCCTGTACTTGTTCCACTACTGGTGCTGATTCTTCTACTGGTGTTGGAATTGATTTCAAAGCATCTGCAACTTCTATTCCTATATAACTTAAAGCTTTTGATCTATCCTCAATTCTTTCCATATCAATTTCTATATGTAAATTAGACTCTAAGTTTGTTACTCTAGCATTTAATAGTTTCATAGCATCTTGATAGTTTTGAGATTTCTTACCTTTAGATTTTCCAACAATATTTAATGTTTCTATAATATCCTCTGAAAATTCTTCTTCTGCTTTTTTGACTTGGTCTTTCCAATCTTTTTCTTTATTATCTACAACATCAATTAATTCTTTTAATCTTCCTGATAAAGCTATATTTTGTTCTCTTTGTCTAATTAATTCTTCAATTCTTTTTGTATTTTCCTCAAATTGATTTGTAGCATATTCTACCAAACCATATGCAGCTTTATATACACTTACAGGAAAATTTTTCTTTTTAGGATATTCTATTAAATATGTTTTTATAGATTCTATTAAATCTTTAAAATATGAATCATCTTCTAATTGTACAATTTGTTTTTTACTATTTGGATTAATTAGTTTATGTACTTTATCTATATTTGATAATATTTTCTCCTCAGTAATAACCATTCTCACATTTACTATGCCAGATCTAGACATGTAAATTACCTCCTTTTATCTTAAGCATCTTATTTATACAATTATAATTATACATTAACCTACAAAAAACTACAATACCAACGGAACATTTTTATTTTAAGTTTTTGTTACAAGAATGTTACAATTTTGTTACATTCTTAACTTTTAGGCATTCTTGCCCACATCTACTCATTCCGTAAATATAAAATCGATTTTTCTATATAATAAAAATAGAGTAGAAATCTTGTGTTAATGTTACAAGTTGGATATCTCTACTCTTTCTTTTTTATAATACTGTTTTTATTTCTTCAAATCTTTTTATTTTTTGCGTTGTAGTTTTAATTAGTTCTTTATTGGTTACGGTTATTTCTCTAACATATTTATATGCAGGCATTGTTTTATTAACTTTTTTCACTTCTTGCCAAATCTTTTCTTTTAACTCTTCTGGATTCTTCGTTCCAAATACTTCTTCTACTAATTCTTCATCATAAACAATTTTAGCACATATTTTGTAATCTCCATCATCTTCAGGTTTTCCATATACAAATGATTCTTTGATTCCTTCAATTTTATTAATTAATGCTTCAATTTCTTCTGGATAAATGTTTTTTCCATTTTTTAATACAATAACAAATTTCTTTCTTCCTGAAATAAAGATAAAATCATCTTTATCAATTCTTGCTAAATCTCCCGTATGTAGCCATCCATCTTCTGTTATCGTTTCTTTTGTTGCTTGCTCATTGTTATAATATCCAAGCATAACAGATGGTCCTTTGACTAATAACTCTCCTATTCCTTCTTCATTAGGCTCTTCAATTTTTACATCTAAACTTGGAAATGCTTTTCCAATAGAGCCTAATCTTTGATATTTATCGTCTTCTACCGCAATAACTGGTGAACTTTCTGTTAAGCCATATCCTTGGTATAATGTAAATCCTAGTTGATTAAATCCTTTTTCTGTTTCTGGATCCAAGGCAGCTCCTCCTGCTACAAAAACTCTTATATTTCCACCTAACGTATCATGAATTTCTTTAAATAATTTTTTTCTAATATCTATTCCAAATTTTAATAAAAATTGACTAATTTTAATTCCTTTTTGTACTGTTTTTAATTTGCCTTTCTTCTCTATTGTTTTCATTACTTTTTTATACATTGCTTCGAATAGAATTGGCACTGAAACCATTACACTTGCTTTATATTCTTTTAAGTTATCTGCTATATGTCTAATTCCTTCGCAGAATGCAATTGAAGAACCTCTTGATAATGGATATAAAAATCCAGTTGTACATTCAAATGTATGATGCAATGGTAAAAAAGATAAAAATCTATCTGTATCATAAATTCTTAAAACAGATGTAATATCCATTAAATTTGCACATATATTTTTATGTGACAACATAACAGCTTTTGACATCGCAGTTGTTCCTGAGGTAAATAACATAATAGACATATTTTCTGGATCTATTTTGGCATCCAAAAATTCTCTATTTTCAGCATCTAATAATTCTTTTCCTTGCTTAATCAATTCATATTCAGAATATATGCCATCTTCTTCTTTTTCCAAATCCATTGAAATAAAATATTTAACTTTTGTATTATTTTCTTTTTTTATTTTATTCATAACATCATTGTATTTTTCAGAATATACAATCGCTTCTACTTCTGAGCGAATGATTAAACTTTCTATTTCATTTTCTGGTAAGGATTTGTCTAATGGAACAATAACACCTGTTCCATTCACAGCTGCTAGATAAACAATTCCCCATTCATATCTATTTTCTGATATTACAGCAATTCTTTTTCCCTTTAGCCCCATATTTACAAATTTTGTTCCTAATGCTTTTACATCATTTCTAAATTCTTTATGCGTAATTTCTCTAAATTTTCCTTCTTCTGCTGTTTTAAAAACATAAGCTGGTCTATCTCCATAAAGTTCTCCAGATTTTTCTAGCATATCTCTCAAATCTGTAAATTTCATAAACTCATGTATTGGTTTTCTCATCTTTTATCCCCTTTCTTAAAATATCATTTATTAAAATTTTTCCACCTTTTTACTTATCTTATTTTTAATCCTTCAATAACTGTATTTTCAAATTCTTTATATAATTTCATAATATCAATTTCTTGTTCATTTCTTAATTTATATACCAATGTTGAACAAATCAATCCATATATTTCAGATGCAATTACTTTTGGATTTCCTTCTTTTATTTCTTTTTTTTCTATTCCTTCTTTTACAATTTCTTCAATTTTTTTTATGTAATCATAAACATGTTTTTTACACTTTTGATTTCTTGCTTCGTTTCCCCAAAATTGACTTAATAAAATTGTTATTAAATCTTCATATTTCATAACAATTTTAATTTGTATTAATACAATTGCTTTTAATTTATCTATATAATTATCATATTTAGCTGTTTTGATATCAATACTATTTTGTAATAGTTTCATTCCTTCTTCTATCAAAAAATTAAAAATTTCCTCTTTACTCGAAAAGTGATAGTACAATGTTCCTTTTGCTACACCTACTGTTGCTGTAATTTCTTCAATACTAGTAGCATCATATCCTTTTTCAGCAAACAATTTCATTGATGTTTCAAAAATTTTTCTTTTTGTTTTATTCATTTTCTAAACATCCTTTCAATATGATATATCAATGTATATTATATAAGTAAACACATAATATTGCAATATTTTTTATAGGTTTTGTACTAATTATTCTAATAAAATGTCACAGTTCAGACTAGATGCTTGGAGTCTAATATATAATACAAATAAATGAATCAATTTTGCGTATCTAAATTTGAAATTAGAAATAACACAATAAAAGAGGAAGCATCTCTTCTAATAATGTTGCTCCCACTTTTATCTCATCATACATATTATACAAAAAATAATAAATTGTAATATCTTATTTAATAATAGTACATAATTAACACTCTTTATTCCAATAGTATTTAATTTATCAAATGCATTAACTATCTTGTTTATTTCTTCTTGTGTAGAAATTTTTTCTTTTTCCATATATTCTTTTGCTAAAAATCTTGCTTTTATCATAGCATCATTTTCTAAATAACTTCTTACAAAATAATTAACCAGTCCACCAATAATTAAAATCACTAAAAACAGCATTTTATTAGGAAGTAATTTGAAAATTGCTAATACAGATATTACTAGAAAATATAGCATATAGATATTGGAATATATAAAATTAAATATTAATATTTTTCTATCTTGAACAGAGTGTAAACATTCATGTGCAATTGTTTGTATTCTAGTAAAACTATTTTTTACATCTGCGATAACAATTTTATTAGATGTTGCTATATATAAGCTATTTGTTACATTCTTGTCTTCTTCTATCATGACATCTTCATTATTTAACATTTTTAGATATTTTTTGCATATTTCTATATTTTCTGGATATTTTAAAGCTATTTTATCCAATTCTTCATTTTCACCAATTGCTTTAATTTGTTTTTTACTATATCCAAATACAAATTTTAAAATAATTAAAAAACTTATTAAACATATACTAATTACTAAATATTCCATATTTATACCTTTTACGCTTTTATTGCATTACATCTCTTACTGCTTCACCAATAATTTTATTTACATCTGCTAATACAATATTAAATTTCATTTCTGCATCGAAATATTTTTTGGCATCTTCTATTTGTATTAGTTCTGCATACAATTCTTTCATTTTATCTGTTTTTTCTTTATCTTCTTTTCCTGTTTGCATTTGTATAATTTGTGCTTCGTATCTTGCTATCTCAAAGTCCCCAATTTTCTTCTTTAGCTCTGGATTTGAAGCAATCATCTCTTTTGCTTTTTTATAATTTGCATATTCTTCAGATTGTTTTAATTCTGACGCTAATCTATTTGCTGTATCATATACATTCATAGTTTTTCCTCCAATATTATTCATTTACTACTGTGTTTGTAGATGTTGTGTCTTCTGTTCCTTCTATTTCAACTGCTGCATCTGTTGGACAAATATTTACAAATGTATTTCCATCATTTATATTAATTTCATTTCCATTCATATCTTGGTAAACTGTTTTCTCATCTCTTGCATTTTTAATACATTGAATTTTGATTGCTTTTCCATTTGTAATATAATACCCATCAAATGTTCCAATATTTTTTAGTCCTTGTCTTCCTTTATTCTCTTTATCAGATAGCGTATAATTGTCACAGAAAGTAATGATGATATTTTTCGTTGTAACAGGTTCTTCTGTATCCCAGTCTATTTGTTCTTCTCCTCTTGCATATCTTACATATACCTTGTTTTCTTCATCATACTCATATTTTACAGTTTGTAAATCAGAATGTGGTATTGTTATTGTATTTGCTGACTGACCATCTTCTAAATTCACTTCATCTGTGACATAGTTTAATACACTTTCTTCTGTTGATGTTGTTCTATAATTTTTACTTTTTGCTGATTCTAATAATTTTGCTGTACTTGTAACTGCATTATGTGGTGCTGATTTATCCTTTACTCTCCAGAAAGTTGTTCCATCTTCTGCTATACCATTGATATCATTAATACTATATTTCTTTATATCACTTTGTGCTTGTGGACTTTGTCCGAAATGTACATAAATCGCATCATTTTCCATCGCATAATCTATAAAATAATGTCTTGCACTTCTGACTGGTCCAATTTTTTCTAAATCTACACCTTTAAAAAGTGCCATCAATCTAGTTTCTCCACCTTCAACTATAATTTCATATACCATATATGCTTGATTTAATCCTGCTTGTGGCCATGCACCATTATGATTATCTATCATAACAGCAATCGGTCTATCATTTCCACTATAAATTTGTACTTGTTTTTCTTCTACAGGTACTGGCTCATTGTTTGGTTCTTCTGAAATTGTTTCTGTATTACTCTTATCTTGTGTAATCTTATATGCCAATACAACTCCTGCCACAATAATTAAAATAACTAATATTACAATTAAAACTTTAACGCCACCTCTTTGCATATGTAACTCCCTTCTTTTCTTTCGAACTATCTTGATACATTTAACATTTTTAATATTTTTTCTTCTTTTGTTCTCATTTCTTTTTTATCTTCTTCCTCTATATGATCATATCCCATTAAGTGATAAAATCCATGGACCAACATATAACTTAGTTCTCTTTCAAAACTATGTCCATATTCTTTTGCTTGTTCTTTGACTTTTGATATAGAAATAATGATATCTCCCAAAATATCTTCGTAAGGAAAATCTTTATCTTTTATTTTCTTTTCTAATTCTTCTCTTTCAAACATAGGAAAAGAAAGAACATCAGTTGCCTTATCTATATTTCTGTATGTTTTATTTATCTCTTGTATATGTTCTGGATCTGTAAATGTTACTGTGATATATAATTTTGAAGCTTGTATATTTTCTTCTTCAAAACATTTATCAAAAACATTTTTTACAATCTCTTCATAAATTGGTTCTTCTTTTATATTTTTATATACAATTTCATATTGACACATTTTATGCAACTTCTTTCATTTTCTTTTTATAGTTTCCTTGAGAAATGTAAGAATTTTTTAATTCTCTCATTGCTCCATAATCAATTAATTTTCTTTTATAATATTTTAACACTTTACTATAATCTGTTTTTGTTTTATCTTCTTGAATTTTTTTCATATCTTTTTTTATGAATAAGATTTCTTTTTGTTTAACATATTCTATAAAGTTTGTCTCTTTTAATTTACATATCTCTTTATATTGATTCCAAAATGTTTTAAATTCTTCCCTGTCTTTTGGATTTTCCCAATATACTTTTGTTGATAATAATTTTATATGATAATCTTCGAATAAGTTAATCAACATACTATATGCTTTTTCTCTTTTTACAGCTATTTTAGTATCTTGAACTAAAATCCTAGCATCTTTTAATAATTTCTCATAACATTGTGTTGCAACAATTAATGGCAAACTATGTGTAAATAATTTTCTACTAATATTTAATAATATAACATTTTTTTCTATATTATCTTTTGTATCTAATTTTCCTACTGTATAGGTTTCAAAATTTTCATAATCTTTTATAACATCTTTTATTGCATCATTCTTTTCAATATCTTGTATTTTTATTTTTAATGATAATATATTTTGAATATATTCTTCTAATGTGCTAAATATTTTCGTATATACATTTTCTCTGGCTGGTTCATATGTATTTGTTACATCAGCAAGTTTTATAGAATAATTTTTTAATATACTTTTATATAGAACATCCATTTTTGAAACATAGAATTGATTATATCTTGATATCAATTTTTCTTTTCCAGATACTTGAACTCCATCATTATCCAATTCTAATAGATATTTTTGTTTTCTATTTTTATATTCTATAAATTCGCTTTCTTTTAAACTTGTTACTTCATAATATTTAGATAATGCTTCTTTTTCAAATTCTGAAGCACTATTATTTTTTACCTTTTTATAAATTGAATCCATAACATATTTATCTAAAGATTCTAAATATGCTTCATATGCAGCATCATATTTTGCTTCTGCCTCTTTTTGATTGTAATTTTCGTTACTATGTTGATATGATTCGAATGCTTTTAATACACTATTTCTTTTGATAGAAATCAGCATACCATTGATTCCTATTTTTGTTGGTATTAACATTTTTGTTAATGTTTTTGTAATTTTATTAAAAAATGTTTTATCTGTTCCAGTAATTCTCAAGCTTCTTTCTTCCATTTATATCATCCCTTCAAAACACAATTTTTTCATTTGTCCCTATATTCTCCAGTACTTCATATGTAACATAAATATCAATACTATTTTCATTTTCATAAGTATTTATATTTTTGTTTACAATTTTATCTTTATCTTCTATTTTTTCTTCCAATTCTTTTTCTATTTCTTGTATCCCTAAGGTTTTAGCCTCTTCTACAGAATATGTTTTTTGCACATTTTCATACTCTTCGTTCGTTGTTTTTACAATAGAAATTGGTAAATAAAAATTCGAAAATAACTTTATTTTATTCTCGGTTTCTATTGTATCATAAAAATTAAATTTTGAAACCCCTTTCGGAAAATTTATTTTAAAATTGTTAATTTTTATTCCATAATTTGTCTCTACATTTCCTGTACTCTGTTTTTCCGTAGTGTTATATGGAATAGTTTTATTCATTGTATACCAAACTCTAGCTTCAATTTCTCCCTTTGCATGAACATATCGAATTCCAGTATATTTTCCTTCCATCCATCCATTAATCAATATATCTCCTTCACTTACTGTATCTCCTACTTTAACATTTGCCGTTCCATCTTGTGCATTGATTTTTGTAATCACACCATTTTTATTTGAAACAATATTGCAATATTCATCTTCGTCTACAATTTCTGGTTTTTTATCTGCCTTTACTAGTTTAACAATTGCGTTTGTCCCTTTTAATTCAATTCCCATCCATGCAATATCGTCTCTATTTAATCTTACCTGATTGATAATTTCTTTTGTATTAATATTGGATTTTAATTCTCCTATTTTTAAACCTGCTTTATGAATATCTTCCATAATATTTTCTATTTCTATTCCATTTTCTTCGATGATTTCTATATTCCAAACAAAATTAGAACTAAAAAAAATGACTGCTATAATTATAAACAAACATAATGCAAATATTTTTCTTTTCTTATATTTATTTAATAAAAATGGTAATCCTCTTTTTGCCTTTATATGAATATGGCATCCCGTCTTTTTAGCGATTCTGCATATGTCTTTAAATTTTTTTATTTCGATATTTAATGCTATTTTAATATCATTATTTTTCTTTATATTCCACATCATATAACCTTTGTTTCTACATATATTCATAAATCTTTCTATATAATATCCTTCTACTACAATTCTCAAATAGCCATATATGTAATTTACAATTCTTTTTATTATCATGTATCTCTCCTTGTCTTTCTTTTCTTATTTAATCTTATGAAATATAGACAAAAAAATAACTGAAAATTTATTTTTTACAAATTTCAGTTATTTCACTTTTTATTACATTATGAATATGATAAAGATTTAGTCTGTCATTCTTTCAAAATCAAAACTTTCAATTTTTCCTGTAACTCTAATATCATCATTTGTCATTGTTTCTAAGTTTAAATTATATCCATTAATACTAATGATTCCTTTATAAGTACTAATTCTTATAAAAAATTCCTCATATTCTAAAATCCCTTTATAGTTTTCAATAATCATTTCATCAAATCCTATGACCGAAATCTTAGGAACATCTGAATAAACTTCTTTTGGGATCTCCAGCATTTTATTAATTCTACTCATTCTACTTTTTTTCATATAACACCTCTCATTAATGATGATTTTGGGGACGGAGAAAAAAATCATCATCTTTCAAATTCATCTAAAGATTTAAACACATATCCCATATTTTTTGCTTCTTTAATAACTCCATCTAAAATATTCATATTTGTTTTTGAATTTCCGTGTAATAACATGATCTCTCCATTATGCAGATTATTCAATATTTTGTTTTTTGCTTTTTCTTCATCTGGTTGTTTTTCCTCATTCCAATCTTCATAAGCAAAAGACCACATAACATTTTCATATCCGAGTGTATTTGTTACTTGTAATGTTTTTTCACTAAATTCTCCTTTAGGTGGTCTTATGTATTTCATTTCATACCCAAACTTTTCGTATACACTTTGATGTAAATCCATTACTTCTTTTTTGATTTCTTCTTCTGTTAAACTTGGCATACTTTTATGATTCACTGTATGATTTCCTAATTTCTTAATGTCTATTTTTTAGCGATTGATTAATCGCTTCTATCATTTATTTATATGTATTTATTTCATCCTAATATTAGGATGATTTTGGAAAGTAAATTTTATCTTTATATTTTTTTCTTTATCAAATTCAATTTTTTCGATTAATTTTTCTAATATCATTTTATTTGGCTTTTCCATTTTTAAGAACTCATTTGCTATTTGTTTTATTTCTTTAAAATTAATTTTTGGAGATTTTTGATTTGTTTCTTCTAGTTCTTTCTCTATCTCTTTTATTTCTTTTAAAATTTTATTTCTTTCTTTTTGCTTTTTTTCATAAATCGTTTTAAAATCTTCTATTTGTATAATTTTATTTATTTTATCTTGATAAATTTCTTCAATTGCATTTTCTATATTTTGTAATATTTTTTTTAATTCTTGTAGTTTTGTTTGTAATAAATTGCTTTTACTTTTAGACTCTTTTTCTGCTTGTTCATATATCTGTTTTATTTCTTGTTCCGTGAAATTTATTTTTTGTATTTCTTCCTTTATTTTTTCATTTACTGCTTCTTCTATTAAATTGGCTGAAATTTGTTTACAATCACATAGTCCACTGTAATTATTTCTTTTTGAACAGATAAAATAGGTTGCTCTCCAAATGCTACCATTTTTTCTTTTTTCTTCTCGACATCTTAAAGTTGCCTTATTTCTACATTCTCCGCAATAAACTAATCCCTTTAGTGGATGATCGTATTTTCTATCTCTAGTTTTGGTATACCCATTTAATTTTTCTTGTGTTTTATTCCAAGTTTCAATATCTATAATTGGTTCATGCATATTTTCTAAAACAATGTGTTCTTCTTTTTTGGTACATCTTACTTTTGCTATTTTATGACTTACTTTTTGAAATTTCCTTCCTACTACACTTCCTAAATAAACTTCGTTTCTTAAAATTTTTCCAATTTGGCTTCTTAGCCATACATATTTTCCATTTGGATTCACACTTTTTCTTTTCATATATGTAGGTATTTTTAAATATATTGCTGGTGGTACTATTTCTCTTCTATTTAGTTCATCTGCTATTTTTATTGTCGACATTCCTTTATTGACATACATATCAAATATTTCTTTTACAATTTCTGAACTATATTCATCAGGTACTAAATGATTTTTTATTTCTACATCTTTTTTGTATCCATATGGTGGAATTCCTGCTTGATATTCTCCTTTTTCGATCTTTCTTTGCTTTACACTTTTAATTTTATTAGATATGTCTTGTGCATAATAGTCATTAAAGCTTAGCTTAAAAGTTAGAAATTGTAATCCGTCTGGTTTTATTGTATCTACATTGTCTCCAATTGCTATGTATCTTATATTATTTGCAGGTAAAAATCTTTCTAAATAGTATCCTGTATCTATATGGTCTCTTCCAAATCTTGATAAGTCTTTTGTTATGATGCAATCTATT
>CAJFRV010000035.1:11320-13031 GCA_904419495.1 uncultured Clostridia bacterium
GTCTCTTTGATTTTCTACACTTTCGCTTTCTCGGTCATCTCCATCTTCTCTTGAAAGTCTTATGTATTTTGCAACTCTTATATTTCTATAACTATTTACCCTATTCACTTTTCCTCCCTTCTAAGTTGAAAGAAGAATTGTTATTTGACTAGGCGGACAAAAAAGAAATACCGGAGATGTGCTTTTTGCACATTGAGGATTTTCTTTTGCAGTCCAACAACGTCAAATGGCAATTATTGTTTCAACTTTTGAGAGTAAATAGCCTATTCAAAGCATAATAAGATTATAACGTGCTCTTTTATAATTGTCAGCCTTAAATAAGCATTTATTTTTCATTCATAGTTATATAATTTATGTATTGTTCTTTTAATAATTCTACCGTTTTTCATTTTCGCTCTACTCCTTTTTAGTTTTGTTTAATCTTATGAAAAATCTTTAAATTTATTCCTCTATTATTAAGGTCTGTTATAAAATCTGAAAACCGGACAAATTTTGGAAATTTGTTTTTTTAATCACAAAAAAGAGATATCATTTGATACCTCTAACACATATATCTTAATCTAGAATAACAACTTGTAATTTGTCTTTATATTTTTTATAATGATATCCAATTTTACACTCTTAATTCCAATTAATATTATAAATCTGAAAGATTAATTGAATCTAATTTTGATTCTAAATCTTGAATTTTTGAATAAAGACTATCATAAGCATATGGATCTAAGGAATTACTTAATTTACTGTTCAAGTCACTTAATTCACTATTCAAATCTTCAATCTTCGAATATAAACTATATGAACTATATTCGTTCAGAGCTGAATCCATGTTACTATATATATTATTCAATTTATCCTTTATTGTTTCATCATCATTTTCATCATTTTTTAATTCGTTATATAAATCATTAATTTGTTCTCTTAACTCTCTTAATATTTCTGCTGGAGAATCAGAATATGTTTTTATTGTGTCCTCTATCTCTGTTGCTATTTTATCAATTTGAGTACTTGTTTCATTTAATTTTGGTATAGTAGTATTAATATCTTCAATAACTTTATTAATATTCTCTTTTATACTTATTATTTCTTTTAAAGTAGAATCTATATCATTTATTTTTGAAATTACGCTTTTTATCAAATTTTCAAATTCAATTATTTGTTTCTTTTCATTTTCGATATTTGAATTTAATGAATCTTCAGTTTTTTTCAAATTATCCATGTTATTATTTAATTCTTTAAAAATATTTTTATAATTATGGATATATGAAATTTTATTATTTAAAACTTCTACATTGTTATTATTAAATTTTAAAGCTAACATTATTTCGATTAATAGTTCTTTTTCTGATAGCGAATTCCAATATGCTTTATCCTTATTAACTGCATTAAGCATATTATTAAATTCATTTTCTGCATCTTTTTTACCTTGATTATAGCTTGTTTCAACTTTTTTTTGCCATTCTTCCTGAAGTTTTTTGGTATTAAATATCTTCATTTTAATCCTCCTCTACAACTTACTATTTTATTTTATTCTTTCCAAATAAGAAATTTTTTTACCTTTTCTTTTTGCATACTCTATTTCTAGTTTTGTACTTTCTCCAATGTATCCTCCAACATTAATTACATAAATCTCATCAGACATATCTATTTTCTGTTTATGCATTTCATCTAGCATTTTCTTAGTTTTTTCATCTATATTCTCTTTTTTTATATT
>CAJFRV010000036.1 GCA_904419495.1 uncultured Clostridia bacterium
AATTGCTCTTGCTCAAACATATTTTGCAGTTCAAACTAGAAAGCAAGAAATTACAGAAAAAGAATACAGTATGCTAACAGAAGATGAAAAAAGATTTTACCAAAGAAATCTTACAAGAAAAGGAAATTATTCTCTTAATCAAACAGCCAAAAAAGCAGGAGTTAAAAATTTTGATAAGTTTCATAATGCAGGATATAAAGGCTTATATAATGGAGAAAATGCTGATGATATTGCAAAAAGAAAAGGATTACGATATAGAGAAGATATTTTGGACAATATGGGAAGTGATGAACTTATAGCAAATTTATTTAGAATTTCTCAAACAGAGCAAAAAATGAAAAAAGATAATATAAAAACTGAAAAAGAAGCCAATAAGACTCATTATAATATAGGCAAAAATATAAGAGAAGTAATTGAAAAAAATGGTGGAACTATGCCAGAAGATTTACCAACACCTAAAAAAAGTTTAAAACAATTAGAAAAGGAAAATAATAAAATGTTAAAGAGAAAATAAAATTTAATTACTGTGATGGTGTCATTTGCTGGTTTTATGTATAAATTATTTTTCCATAAAGGCTTTCTGTATTTCAAGAAATTGAAATCTTGGAAAATCTTTATTTTTGCAATTTTATGTGAAGTGTAGTATAATAATAGTAGCATAACCAAATGGTTTTGCGTAGAAACTAATAACAGCAGCCTTCTAACTGGAAGAAAGGAGAAAACAACATGAGAGAAAACTATGATGAAGATCTGGGGAGAGAGGAAGAAAGAGAGAAAACTTTCAAATTATATAATTCCATAAAAACAACCCAGGCAAAATGTCAGTGGGGTGCTAAAGATTGCGAAACTTGCAAAGATTCGGAATGTAAAATGCGGCCATATTTACGCTCATAACTGACAATGGAGAAAGGACATTTTCTGGAAGAGACTTCTAGAGGATGTCCTTCCTCTATATATAATAAGATACTTGTAATTTTATGTAAAATATTGTAAAATAATAAAGACGGGAGTTAAAGCTTGTAAAAGTAGGAGGAAAAGATATGGAAATTGGATTTTATGCAGGGAGTTTTGATCCATTTACAAATGGACATTTACATGTTGTGGAAAAATCAGCCAAATTATTTGACAAAGTCATTATAGGAATTGGTGTAAATCCAGATAAGAAAAGAAGATATAATCAAGAGATAATGAAAAGTGCCATAGAAAAAATAATTAGAAATAGAAATCTTACAAATGTATCAGTAGTTTGTTATGATAGTCTTTCTGTTGATGTGGCATTAGAACATCATGCAACACTTTTAGTAAGAGGTGTTAGAAATGGTATGGATTATCAATATGAAGAAACATTAGCTTCTATTAATGAAGAAATTTCAGGATTAGATACCATGTATATACGTGCTGGAAGTTTAGGGAATATTAGTTCAAGTATGGTAATGGAATTATTACAGTATGGGAAAGATGTTTCAAAATATTTACCAGAAGAAATTATGGAAGTTATTTAATGGAGAAATGAATAGACTTATAGTCAATAAAGCATAAAAACAATATACTTTGATAGATTTTATGAAAGAATTATATATAATATTAAAAACAGATATAAGGATTTTTACGTCTTATATCTGTTTTTTTGCTATATAGTAGTTATATTTGT
Source organism: uncultured Clostridia bacterium (assembly GCA_904419495.1). Classification (GTDB taxonomy): domain Bacteria; phylum Bacillota; class Clostridia; order TANB77; family CAG-508; genus CAG-269. Next base: position 1,652 of record CAJFRV010000036.1, read on the forward strand.
ATATATTGCTTCAATAAAAGCATCCATACTTTGCTTTGTATAATCATTATTAAAGATGAAGTCAAAAGACAATTTAGAATAATCTAAAGTAGCAGCTTCTCTTTTTTCAAGATATTCTGGAGTAATATGATCTCTTTCTAATATTCTTTCTTTTCTCACGGTATCATCAGAAGTAACTAGTATTTTCATATTACACATATCCCAGAATTTTACCTTAGGAAGCAAAGCCCAATCAAAAATAAAGTATTGTTGCTTTTGCAACAAGATTTTATCTAATTCTTGTTCCATATATTCCCATGTGATATCTGTTAGGATTTGCATTTTATCTGTATCACTAAACACAATATTACCTAATTTCTTTCTATCAATAGTTCCATTTAAATCCAAAAGCTCATTACCAAAAATATTACAAAGTTTTTTTGCAATATAAGGGTCTGAAGTTGCTTGATGCCCAATTTTATCAATGTCAATATATTGCCCATTTAGTTTTTGAGCCAATACTATTGCAATGGTAGATTTTCCAGTTCCTGTTTTACCAGTAATTCCAATCAATTTCATATTGAAATCCTCCTTAAATGTTTAGGAAAATTATATCATCTCAAATAGAAAAATGCAATAAATGAAAGAAATGAAAAGAAAATGGCAAAGAATTATCAATTTTTCGCTAAAAACCTTGTAAAAAGTTAAAAAATATAGTATTATATTAGGGTAGAATATGAAAGGAGAAAACCGATGGAAAAAAGTTTTAGTGAAAGTTGTAGAACTAATGAAGAAAAGTGTGCAAGAAACATATACAAAAGGAGTTATGTCAGACCTTGGAGGATTTGGGGGTCTTTTTAAGTTAGATATAAGTGAAATGAAGGAGCCTATTTTAGTATCAGGAACAGATGGTGTGGGAACGAAACTAAAATTGGCTTTTTTGCTTAACAAACATGATACCATAGGACAAGATTGTGTAGCTATGTGTGTTAATGATATTGTTTGCTGTGGTGCAAAACCATTATTTTTCTTAGATTATATATCATTATGGAAAAATATTCCTGAAATGGTAGCAAGTATTGTAAAAGGTGTAGCAGATGGCTGTAAAAAAGCAGGATGTGCATTGGTTGGCGGTGAAACAGCAGAAATGCCGGGATTATATTCTGATAATGAATATGATTTAGCAGGATTTAGTGTAGGTGTTGTGGATAAAGCAAAAATAATTAATCCAGATAACATACAAGAAGGAGATGTAGTAATCGGACTAACATCTTCAGGTGTACATTCAAATGGATTTTCTTTAGTTAGAAAAATATTTCATGTGAATGAAGAAAATTTAAAAGAATATAGAGAAGAATTAGGAATGACATTAGGAGAAGCATTATTGACACCAACCAAAATCTATGTAAAACCAGTTTTAAAATTAATAGATGAAGTAACTGTTAAAGGAATTTCTCATATAACAGGTGGTGGATTCTATGAAAATATGCCAAGAATGTTAAATGACAATGTTTCATTAGAGATCCAAAAAGATACATACCCAGTACCAGAAATTTTTAAATTAATTCAAAAAGAAGGAAATATCCCAGAAAGAGATATGTATAATACCTTTAATATGGGAATTGGTATGGCAATCATTGTTCCAGAAAGTGATAAAGAAAAAGCATTAAAAGTATTAGAACAAGAAGGCGAAAATGCCTATGTAATTGGAAAAGTAATTAAAGGAAATAAAGAGATAAGAGTTGTATAAAACAAGAAAATTGAATATGTTATGGGAATAAGGAGGAATTATTAGATGGTAAGAAGAATTTATGTTCAAAAAAAGCAAGGATTTGATGTAGAGGCAAGAGGAATTTTAGAGGATTTAAAAGAAAACTTACAGATAAAAGGATTAGAGCAAGTAGTTATCTTAAACAGATATGATGTATCTGGAGTGGATGAAGAAAGTTACAACAAAGCAAAAACAACTGTATTTTCTGAGCCACAAGTAGATGACTATTTTGATGAAACATATACATTTGATCAAAATGACAAAGTATTTGCAGTAGAATATTTACCGGGACAATTTGACCAAAGAGCAAATTCATTAGAAGAATGTTTACAAATCATCAGTGGAGGAGAAAGACCAACTTGTAAATCAGCAAAAGTATATATCTTAAAAGGAAATCTTTCAGATGAAGAACTAAAAACCATTAAGAACTATTTAATTAATTCAGTAGATGCCAGAGAAGCAAGTTTAGAAAAACCAGAAACATTAGAAGATAAATTGGCAGAGCCAGAAGATGTACAAGTAGTAGATGGGTTTATTCACATGACAGATGATGATACAGAAAAATTCTATGAAAAATATGGTTTTGCTATGGATATTGCAGACTTGAAATTTTGTCAAGAATATTTTAGAGATACAGAAAAAAGAGATCCTACCATGACAGAAATGAAAATGATTGATACATACTGGTCAGACCATTGTAGACATACAACTTTTCTTACCAGATTAGAAGAAATTGATATTGAATGGGATTTATTAAAAGACATATATGGAAAATATATAGAATCTAGAAAATTTGTATATCAAGATAGAAAAAAAGACATTTCTTTAATGGATGTTGCAACGATTGTTGCTAAAGAATTAAAGAAAAGAGGAGTCTTAAAAAATCTTGATGAATCAGAAGAAATTAATGCTTGTAGTATAAAAGCCAATATTATGGTAGATGGAAAAGAAGAAGAATATTTAATCATGTTCAAAAATGAGACACATAACCACCCAACAGAAATCGAACCATTTGGTGGAGCAGCTACTTGTTTAGGAGGAGCAATTCGTGACCCATTATCAGGACGTGTTTATGTATATCAAGCAATGCGTGTAACAGGTTGTGGAGACCCAAGACAAACCATTGAAGAAACATTACCACACAAATTACCACAAAGAAAGTTAACAAATGAAGCTGCAAGAGGATATAGCTCTTATGGAAACCAAATTGGTTTAGCAACAGGACAAGTGGCTGAAATTTATCATCCGGGATATGTAGCAAAACGTATGGAAATTGGAGCATTAGTAGGTGCAGCACCATCTAAAAATGTTATCAGATTAAGACCAGAACCGGGAGATAAAGTTATTTTACTTGGTGGAAGAACTGGTAGAGATGGTTGTGGAGGTGCAACAGGTTCATCTAAAGCACATAATAGTGAGTCATTAACAAGTTGTGGTGCAGAAGTACAAAAAGGAAATGCACCAGAAGAAAGAAAAATCCAAAGATTATTTAGAGATCCAGAAGTAACAAAATTAATTAAACGTTGTAATGACTTTGGTGCTGGTGGTGTATCAGTTGCTATTGGAGAATTAGCAGATGGATTAGAAATAAATCTAGATAAAGTACCTAAAAAATATGAGGGACTAGATGGTACAGAGCTTGCCATTTCAGAATCACAAGAAAGAATGGCAGTGGTCGTTGCAGATAAAGATGTAGAAAACTTTATCAATTTAGCAGAAAAAGAAAACATTGAAGCAACTGTTGTAGCAAAAGTTGTAGAAGAACCAAGAGTAAAAATGTATTGGAGAAATAAAGTTATTGTTGACCTTTCAAGAGAATTCTTAAATACAAATGGTGATGTAAAAAATGCCAATGCAAAAATCACAAAACCGTTAGATGCAGAAAACTATTTTGCAAGAAAACCAGTAAATGACATAGAAAAAACATGGAAAGAAACCATTACAGACTTAAATTGTTGTTCACAAAGAGGATTAGTAGAAAGATTTGATAGTACAATCGGAGCAAATACAGTTATTATGCCATTTGGTGGAAAATATCAATTAACACCGGCAGAAGGAATGGTAGCAAGAATCCCTACATTAAAAGGATATACAGATGCAGGAACAATCATGACATATGGATATAACCCATATATTGCAAGCTGGAGTCCATTCCATGGAGCTGTATATGCAATCGTAGAATCTGTTGCAAAATATGTAGCACTTGGTGGAGATTACAAAAAAGCATATTTAACATTACAAGAGTACTTTGAAAAATTAAGAAATGAGCCAGAAAGATGGGGAAAACCATTGGCTGCATTACTTGGAGCATATTATGTACAAGAACAATTACAAATAGCAGCCATTGGTGGAAAAGATAGTATGTCAGGTTCATATAATGAGCTAGATGTACCACCAACATTAGTATCTTTCTGTATTGGTGATGTAGATACAACAAAAGTAGTTTCAAATGAATTTAAAAAAGTAAATTCAAAAGTATATGTATTAAAAACAAAAATGGGAAAAGAAAATATCATTGATTTTGATGATTTAAAGGAAAACTTTGAATTGGTACATAAATTTATTAATGATGGAAAAGTATTATCAGCAAGCACAATCAAAAATGGTGGTATTGCAGATGTGATTACAAAGAGTTGTATCGGAAATAAGATTGGATTTAAGTTTAGTAATACAGATGATTTATTTACACCACTATATGGTTCATTTGTTTTAGAAACATCAGAAGATATAGACAATGCAAAATTAGAATTATTAGGAACCACAACAAGTGAGAAAACAATTGTTGTAAATGAAAATGTGGTATTAGACTTAGAAGAATTAATCAAACTTTGGGAAGAACCATTAGAAAAAGTATTCCCAACAAGAGTAGAACAAAAAGGTGAAGCAAGAAATATTTTAAGTCAAAAAACACCTACTATTACAAGAAAATTACCAATTACAAGACCTCATGTCTTTATACCAGTATTTCCGGGAACAAACTGTGAATATGATTCAGCAAAAGCATTTGAAGATTCAGGTGCTATCGTTAGCACAGTGGTATTTAAGAACCTAAAACCACAAGATATACAGGATTCTATTGAGTTATTTGCAAAAGAAATCGAAAAAGCACAAATCATCATGTTCCCAGGAGGATTCAGTGCCGGAGATGAACCAGATGGTTCAGGAAAATTCATTAGTAGTATCTATAGAAATCCAAAACTAAAAGATTTAATCCATAAACATCTATATGAAAAAGATGGATTAATGTTAGGAATTTGTAATGGATTCCAAGCATTAGTAAAATTAGGATTATTACCATATGGAGAAATTAGAGAAATGGATGACACAATGCCAACTTTAACATTTAATACCATTTCAAGACACCAATCAAAAATGGTAAATACAAAAGTTGTATCAAAAATGTCACCATGGTTTAGTGAAGTAGAATTAGGAGAAGAATTCACAATTCCAATTTCACATGGAGAAGGTAGATTTATTGTTTCAAAAGAATTAGAAGAAGAATTAATTGCTAATGGACAAATTGCTACACAATATGTTGATTTTAATGGAAATGCAACATATGATATTGACTTTAATCCAAATGGTTCAACTGACGCAATTGAAGGTATTACTAGTCCAGATGGTAGAATTTTAGGAAAGATGGGACATTCAGAAAGATGTTATAGAGATATCTTGAAAAATATGCCGGGAAGAAAAGATCAAAAAATCTTTGAAGCAGGGGTGAACTATTATAGATAATAATTTGAGAACGATGATGATTTTGGGGACGGAGCAAAAAATCATCATTGTTACAAATTAATATATATAAACTATAAGATTAAAGAATAATTCATGATGATTTTTTGCTCCGTCCCCAAAATCATCATCGTTCTCAATTAGAAAAAGAAAGGATTGAAAAAATGGAAAACAATAATATATATAAAACACCACTTTCTGGTAGATATGCCAGTCCAGAAATGAATAGAATATGGTCAAATAATGAAAAATATTCAACATGGAGAAAATTATGGGTAGCATTAGCAGAAACAGAAAAAGAATTAGGTATTGATATAACAGATGAACAAATTGAAGAAATGAAGAACAATGTAGATAATATTGATTATGATATTGTTGCCAAAAGAGAAAAAGAATGTAGACATGATGTTATGGCACATGTATATGAATTTGGATTAAAATGTCCAAAGGCAAAACCAATTATCCACTTAGGAGCAACTTCATGTTATGTAACAGATAATACAGATGTTATTTTAATGTCTAAAGCACTAAAACTAATCAAAGAGAAATTAATTATTGTTATCAAAAACTTAAAAACATTTGCAGAAAAAAATAAAGATGTAACTTGCTTAGGATATACTCATTTCCAACCAGCACAATTAACAACTGTTGGAAAAAGAGCAACTCTATGGATGCAAGATTTATTAGAAGACTTAGAAGAATTAGAATTTGTTGAAAGTCATATGAAATTATTAGGTTGTAAAGGAACAACAGGAACACAAGAAAGTTTTATGAAATTATTTAAAGATGAAGCAAAAGTAAAACAAATTGACGGAAAAATTGCTGAAAAAATGGGATTTGAAAAGGTATATAATGTATCAGGACAAACTTATACAAGAAAACTAGATTCAAGAGTTTTAAACTTATTAGCAGAAATTGCACAAAGTTGTTCTAAATTTGCAAATGATATGCGTTTATTACAACATGAAAAAGAATTAGAAGAACCATTTGAAAAAGGACAAATTGGTTCATCAGCTATGGCATATAAAAGAAATCCTATGAGAAGTGAAAGAATCAATTCTTTATCAAGACATGTGATGACTTTAGCAATGGATCCAAGTGTTACAGCTGCAACACAATGGTTAGAAAGAACATTAGATGACTCAGCAAATAAAAGAATTTGTGTACCAGAAAGCTTTTTAGCAGTAGACGCGATTTTAATTCTTTATGCTAATATCTCAAGTGATATTGTCGTATATAAAAATGTTATTAAAACAAATATGATGCAAGAATTACCATTTATGGGAACAGAGGAAATTTTAATGAATGCTGTTCTAAAAGGTGGAGATAGACAAGAATTACATGAAAAAATTAGAGTATATTCTATGGAAGCTGGAAAACAAGTAAAAGAATATGGAAAACCAAATGACTTAGTACAAAGAATTGCCGCAGATGAAACATTTGGATTGACAGAAGAAGAAATTTTACATATCTTAAATCCAGATCATTTATGTGGAAGAGCTGTTAGCCAAGTAGAAGATTTTATAAATGAAAGAGTGAATCCAGTTTTAGAAAAATATAAAGATTTAGGGCAAGATGCTACAATAGAAGTAAATGTCTAATGAACGTTAGGGACAGTCTTAAAAGTTCAAAAGTCTAATGGACCAATGATAAAAGGGGATAATAATGGGAAATAAAACCAAAAAATATATAAAAAATATATTACTATGTATAGCTTTATTACCATATCTGATTATAATTTTTATGTGTATATATTATGCTATAACTGGTTATGGTTACAATTTAGGAAATACTGCGTATGGATTTATAGCAATTGGCAATTTTTTAGGAGATGTCTTACTAGATTTATGGTTGGATAATCCTATTATAACAATACCTATAACCGTTTTATGGATTGGCTATCAAATATATTATTTTATTACTTTTGAAAGAAAGAAAAAAGAAAATAAAACGACGTTAAGAGAGAATACTAAAAATACCTCAAAAAATATAAATTATAAAAAGATAGTATTTTACATTTCTATAGGATGTTGGTGTCTATATTTTGCATCAGGTATATTTGCATTTTTCTTTGGTTCTCCGACTGGAAGAGGATTATTTAATCCAGAGATAGAATATGGTATGGATGGATTAGTACATACATTAATTTTGATTGGAGTGGCATTTTCAGTCATACCAATATTACCAATCTCATTATTATATATTATTATTTATATAATAGTAAATAAAAGAAAAAAGAAATGATTGTAAAATCAAATATAGACCAAACAAATATAGAAGATTGATTTATTATAAAGATAAAACAAATAGAGAGGGTATAAATAATGATTAAAAATATAATATTTGACATGTCAGAAGTTATTATATCAGGATATCATGGAGTAGAAAAATTATTAGAACAACAATATGCAATTCCAGAAAAAGAATGGGAAACACAAAGATTATCTAAGAATGAACTGTTTTTGGACCTGATGAGAGGAAACTTAAGTGAAGAAGCATATTTAGAAGAACTATTACAAGGGACAAATTGGAATATTTCTATAGATCAATTAAAAGCAGCTATTCGTTCAAATCTAAATAGACCAGTTCCGGGAACAATGAAAATTGTTGGAGCATTAAAAGGAAATTATCAATTAATATTATTATCCGACTATGTAAAAGAATGGATGAAATATATTCAAGAAAGAAATGAAGATTTAAGAATTTTCGATAAAAAGATATTTTCTTATGATATAGGAACCACAAAGTCAGAAGTACAAACATTTAGAACTCTATTAGAACAAACGGGAATTGTAGCAGACGAAACATTATTTATAGATGACTACGAGAAAAATGTAAAAAACGCAGAAGCAGTAGGAATTCATGGGATTGTATTTGAAAATGCAGAACAATTAAGAAAAATATTATCTTCAGAGTATAAGCTATTACAAGTAGAAAATGAGTATAGTGGAGAAGATAGATAATAAAAAGTTTTAAGTCTAAAACTCCAATGGCAAAAATCGGATAAAATAGTATTAATATATAAAATTTTTGTAATATAGAGAGGATATAAATAATGATTAAAAACATAATATTTGATTTGTCAGAAGTTATCATATCAGGATATCGTGGAATAGAAGAAATAGTATTAGAAAGTCAATATGGAACTTTTGAAAATCAAAAATTATTAGAAAATGAAGCAGAACTAGATTCCATGAGAGAAAATGAATTTTTCTTAAATTTGTTAAGAGGAAAATTAACAGAGGAAGAATACTTGAATAATGTATTAAGAAATAAAAATTGGAATGTATCTATAGAACAATTAAAGGTAATTATTCGTTCAAATCTAAATAGACCTGTTGAAGGAACAATAGAAATTGTTAAAGAACTAAAAGGAAAATATCAATTAATATTGTTATCAGACCATGCTAGAGAATGGATGAAATATATCGAAGAAAAGAATAAAGATTTAAAGTTATTTGACCAAAAAATATTTTCTTATGATATAGGAGCTGTAAAATCAGACAAGCAAACTTTTCATATTGTATTAGAACAAACAGGAATTGTAGCAGACGAAACATTATTTATAGATGACTACGAGAAAAATGTAAAAAATGCAGAAGCAGTAGGAATTCATGGGATTGTATTTAAAAATGCAGAACAATTGAGGAAAATATTATCTTCAGAGTATAATCTATTACAAGTAGAAAATGAGTATAGTGGAGAAGATAGATAATAAAAAATGTCTATTACTCAGAATAGTATTAAAAGTTCAATAGTCCAATGATAAAAGGGGATAATCATGGAAAATGAAAAGAAAAAATATATAAAACACATATTATTTGGTATATCCTTATTACCATATGCTATTTTGATATATATGTGTATATGTTATGCTGTTGGTGGATATAGATATCCTAATGGGGAAGAAATTATATATGGACTTCATGCAATGGAAATTTTATTAGAAAACGTTTATTTTGCTTGGTTTATGAGTTTTGCATTGCTTCCTTATACTCTGCCAATTGTTTTGATAATTGGCCTATGGATTGGCTATCAAATATATTATTTTATTACCTTCAAAAAAAGTAATAAAGAAAATGAAAATCCTGTAAAAAAAATAAATCTTAGAAAAATATTATTTTACATTGCTATAGTATGTTGGTGTTTGTTTTTTATAGATGGCATATTTATATTTTTCTCAAATGTTATAATTGGAAAACGGCATAATAGCTTCATTTATATTTACATTTAAATGGTACATATCTGGATTTTCAATTATTCCAATATTGCCAATTTCATTATTATATATCGTTATTTATATAATTATTAATAAAAGAAAAACAATTGCAAGTGCATACATAGGAAAAAGAAACACAAAAAAATAATTTATAGTTTTTTTAGGCAGTCTTAAAAACAAAAAACATAGCTTAATGAAAATTTTAAAATTTCCAAAAAGGAGGAAAATTAATAAATGAAAAAATGTCTATTACTAGGAAATGGTGGAAGAGAAGCCGTACTTGCTGAACAAATTGCAAAAGGATATGCGCTATATGCGATATTACCATATGCCAATCCATCAATTGTAGAGCAAGTAGAAAAATCAAATGGAAAATATATCATAGGAGATCCATTTGATAAAGAACTTGTAGAAAAATTTGTAAAAGAAGAAGGAATTCAAGCAGCAGTGGTTAGTCAAGATAATTTGTTACAAGAAGGATTAATTGATTTAGCAAGAAAACTTGGATTACAAACATTTGGACCAACATCAAAAGGTGCAAAAGTAGAATGGAGTAAGACCTATGCTTTAGATATAGTCAAACAATTAGCACCTGAAATGGTGATTCGAAATGAAAGTGTTAAAACAATTGAAGAATTAGACAATGTTATGAAGAACTACAATGACGACAGTTTTGTTGTAAAACCAGAAGGATTAACAGGAGGAAAAGGTGTTAAAGTAGGTGGTATCCACTTTAAAGGAAAACAAGAAGGATATGATTATGCCAAATCTTGTTTAGAAGCTGACGGAAGTGTTATTGTACAAGATAAAGTAGAAGGTAGAGAATTTACCGTTATGGCATTAACAGATGGTGAAAATATCGTTGTAACACCAATTACCTTTGATTACCCATATCGTTTTGACGAAGATAAAGGACCGGGAACTGGAGGAATGGGATGCCTTAGTTTTGAAAATGGATTATTACCATTCTTAGAGCAAAAAGATGTAGATGTATGTAGTAAATTAATAAAAGATACCATTCAATATGTAAATAAAGATAGTTTAGAATTTACGGGTGTTATCTATGGTGGATTTTTCAAATGTAAAGATGGTATTAAATTTATAGAATTTAATGCAAGATTTGGAGATCCAGAAGCGTTAAATGTATTAAATTCTTTAGAAACACCATTTACAGAAGTATTAGAAAATATATTTAACCAAAAATTAAGTACAGAAAATTGTAAATTCAAGAAGAATTATACATTTACGATTTATGTAGTAAGTCCAGATTATGCAATACAAAAAAGTAAAGAACCATGTAGATTTACAGTAAATAAAAAAGCAATTGAAGAAAGTGGTGCTAAAATATATTTTGCAAGTACAAAACCAATAGAAGGAAATACATATGAAGCTGTAGGAACTTCAAGACTATTTGGTATAACAACAATGGGAAATACATTAGAAGAAGCAAAAGAAAAAGCATATAAAGCGTTAGAAGGAAATATTAGTGATAATTTAGACTATAGAAAAGATATTGGAGAAATTTACGAACACTAGAAGGAAAAATTGTCCAATTGGGGACGTTTCTGTTTGGGACATTTTTATGTAAAATTAAAAATGTTACTGAAATAGTTAACACAATATATAAAATATAACGATAATTTTATAAATCATAATTTTACATAAAAATGTCCCAAACAGAAACGTCCCCAATTGGACATCAAAGTTCACCTGTTTCAAATTTCTTGATTACATTAACTAATTGGATTTTTTCAGCAGATTGCACTTTACTTGCTAACGTTTCAGGGGTATCTGTTTCTAAAACATCAACAACGGTTTGACTAATGATATTACCTTTGTCATATTCGTTATTGATATAGTGAACGGTTACACCACTTTGTTTTTCTTTGGCGTCGATAACTGCTTTGTGGACATGCATACCATGCATTCCTTTACCACCATATTTAGGAAGTAAAGAAGGATGTGTATTAATGATTGTATAGTTAGAAAGTAGTTTATCACCAATTAAGTTAATGTCATAATGAGATAATACTTCATATAACTCATTATCAATATCTTGATAATTCTTATTTTTAATTACATAAGTAGGAATATTTGCTTTTTTGGCTCTTTCTAATGCAAAAGCATCAGGATTATTAGAAACGACTAATACAATCTGAGAATGTAGTTCCTTTTTATCAATGGCATCAATAATAGATTGTAGAGTAGAGCCATTACCTGAAGCAAAAACAACTAAATTATACATATAAACAACTCCTTATATAAATTTGTATGATTTGATTGCATTTTAGCAAAAACAGACGAAAAAGTCAAATATAAGGAAAGTATGCATACCAAAGTCAAAGATTTTTATGCATAGATGTAAAAAAGGAAAAAAATAACAAAGACAAAAAAAGATTTTTTTGATATAATAAATTTATCATATAAACAAAAATAGAAAGAGAGTAGTGGAAAAATGTTTGGAGAAAAAATAAAAGAAGAATGTGGAATTTATGGAATTTATGGAATCAAAAATAATGAGGATGTAGTAACTCCTGTATGTGTTGGATTATCAGGACTTCAACATAGAGGAGAAGAGAGCTGTGGAATTGCAGTTAACGAAGATGGTGTTATTCATTTTCATAAAGATTTAGGATTAGTATCTGATGTATTTACAAAGCATATTCAAAATTCATTACCAACAGGTAAAATGGCAATTGGACATGTTAGATATTCAACAACAGGAGAAAGTAGAAAAGAAAATGCACAACCAATGGTTGTAAGACATAAAAAAGGAAATTTGGCAATTGTTCATAATGGTAATATTACAAATGCATTAGAATTAAAAAGACAATTAGAAGATGAAGGAGCTATCTTCACAACAACTAGTGATACAGAAGTTATCTGTCATATTATTGTAAGAGAAAGAATTAAAACCAATTCAATAGAAGAAGCTGTAAAAAATACAATGAAAATTTTAAAAGGTGCATATTCTTTATTAATTATGTCACCACAAAAATTGATTGCCGTAAGAGATCCACAAGGATTTAGACCATTATGTATGGGACATTTAGGAGAAGATATTGTATTTGCTTCAGAAAGTTGTGCATTAGATATTACAGGGGCTAAATTCGAAAGAGATATCGAACCGGGCGAAGTGGTTGTTGTTACAGATAATCAAGTCAGAAGCGAGAAATATATGCCAAATGAAAGAAAAGGAATGTGTATATTTGAATATATCTATTTTGCAAGACCAGACTCTATTATTGATGGTATTAATGTACATATTTTTAGAGAAAATGCAGGAAGATGTTTAGCAAGACAAGCACCAGTAGATGCGGATATTGTAGCAGGTGTTCCAGATTCTGGATTAGATGCAGCTTTAGGTTATTCAAAAGAATCTAAAATTCCTTATGACATGGTATTTACCAAAAGTAAATATATTGGAAGAACCTTTATACAAAATGCACAAAGTAAGAGAAAAGATTTGGTAGCATTAAAATTAAATCCTTTAAAAGAAACAGTAAAAGGGAAGAAAATTGTATTAGTAGATGATTCTATTGTAAGAGGAACAACAATAACAAGAATTATCAGAACATTAAAAGAAGCAGGGGCTAAAGAGGTGCATATAAGAGTAGCATCACCAGCTTTTGTAGGCGTATGTTATTTTGGTACAGATGTTGACAAAAAAGAAGCACTAATTGCTAATAAAATGACAAAAGAAGAAATTCAAAAAGAAATTGGTGCTGATTCTTTAGAATATTTAAGTATGGATAGTTTAAAAGAAATAGCAAAAGGATGTAAAATAAATGATTTCTGTTATGGATGTTTTACAGGAAAATATCCAATTGAAGTTCCAGAAACACTTGAAAAAGATCGCTTTGAAAAAATTAAATTTTAGTTTGAAAAAGGGAAATTTGAGAAAGAACGAGATTAATAAAAATGTAGTCTCGAAAGAACTCAGGTTCCCCTTTTTAAATTTAATCAAGAAAAAATTAAATTTTCTAATTATGAACATTATTTCATATTATATGCGTATAGCGTTTTTTATTCAATAAAATATTCCTAGAGTATTGAAATCTAAGTAAAAAACAAGAAATAAAACACGATAACATATTGACTTGATTTGGTAAAGAAGATAAAATAAAAAAGAACAAAAAGTCAAAGAAAAATTATTTTTGTAAATAGTAGAACACTGAAAAATAAATATCCATTATTCGAATAAAAAGTGTGTAAATGTAAATATTATTTACGAATATAAGAAATTTAACTCTGTTATATATATAAATTTTTATAACAATTATATAAGCGGTATTTTGAAAGACTCTAAGAACAGATAAAAGGCTGAATAATAACGTATAGATAAATGTAAATAAAATATTACATAAAGATAATAAAAAACAAAAGAGAGAGGAGATTTTTAAGGAATGAGAAAAGTAGAAAAACAAAGGAATAAAAAGAATAATAGTATAACATTAATAACATTGGTTATAGCAATAATCGTGTTATTAATTTTAGCAGGAGTAACAATCGCAACGTTGACAGGAGAATCAGGAAGAGAATATACAATAGGTGCTAATGGAAATATAAGTGAACCAATCCTATCAAATATTGTAGCAACAATGAAAATTGAAGGAGAAAAAGTAGAAAATCCACCAATGCCAAGTAGTGATTTTACACATACAGAAGGAACAGTAGATGATGGATATGTAATACAAGATGCTGATGGAAATGAATTTGTATGGGTGCCAGTAGATAAAAACCAAAAAATCCGAATAAATGTAACAAGTAAATCAGGAAATATTGAAAGTATAAGTTTAATAGATCCATATGGAGATGAAATACCATTAACAGATACAGATAATTTAGGAACAAGTTATAGTAATGAAGAGATAGAACCAACAACAAATGGAATATATAAATTAACTGTGACAGCAGGAGAAGAGAAAAAAGAAATAGAATTGAAAGTAAATAGTTTGTATGCACAAAGAATGTGGGAATTAGAACAATTAACAGATGAAATAGCAAGAATGAAAGGTTATGAGGATTTAGATGATTTTATACAAAATTGGTTTCGTATGCCTGAAGGAACTACTGTAGAAGAAGCGAAGGAAATGATAGCTTCATCGTATAAAAATGGAATGTATGCAGATACAGAAGATTATACAAAATCTATAAATGACAATGGAGGATTTTATATAGGAAGATATGAAGCAAGTTATAAGGATGAAAATGCAGTAAGTAAGGTTTCAACAGTTGCTAATACGAGTCCTGCGTTAGAAAATGGAAAACTATGGAATAATATTTTACAAACAGATGCTTTATCATATGCAAATAGTATGTATACAAGTACAGAATTTACAAGTTCATTATTAACAGGAGCGGCATGGGATAGAACATTAAGTTGGTTAGAGGAAACAGGAGCAGTAACAATAGAAGAAATTGTAGTAGATAGTAAAAGTTGGGGAAATTATTCCGATGATACTTTTTCAAATACAACAAGTTTGATTAATACAGGTTCAATGACACAAACAGAAAAAAATCATATATATGACATGGTAGGAAATTTATTTGAATGGACAACAGAGGCCAGCACTACAGATTATCGAGTTTATCGTGGTCGGTTATTATGGTTACGATGGCTCTGGTTTTCCAGCTTATAGTCGCCCTAGTGGTGACCCTTCATACAGCGACAGCTCCTTTGGTTTTCGCTCAGCTTTGTATTTGTAAAGCTGAAAGCTGAAGCCGTGAATTTGAAATAGCAAAAGAAGGAATTTTACAAACAAAAAATTTAATAATAGGTCTTAACGACTTCAGACGTTAAAGAAGGAATTTTTTAAAATTTAATAAAAGATAGAATAGTGAAATGAATACTATGATAGAAGATATAAGAAAAAATAAATGAAAATATATAAAAAAGTAGGAACTAAGTAAAATAATTACTTATTTTCCTACTTTTTTGTATATCATCATTGATACAGACTTTCAAATATAATAAACAAAGAAAATGTTTAAGAAAACTTGCTATTGTTTCGCATTATTCATATCTTTTTCCTGTTAACATTTCATAAGCTTCAATATATCTTTGTCTTGTTGTCATAATAACATCTTCTGGAATTGGAGTATCTCCTTCAGGATTATATCCACTAGACTTTATCCAATCACGAAGATATTGTTTATCGAAACTTTTTGGACTTGTTCCAACTTGATAGTCTTTTGCAACCCAGAATCTACTAGAATCAGGAGTCAATACTTCGTCTCCAAGAACTAGTTCACCATTTTCATCAAGTCCAAATTCAAATTTTGTATCAGCAATTATAACACCTTTTGTTGCAGCATATTCAGAACATTTTGAATATACTTCAATTGTTTTGTTTCTTAATTTATTTGCTAAATCTGTTCCGATTAAATTACAAACTTCTTCAAAAGAAATATTTTCATCGTGTCCTTCTTTTGCTTTTGTGGTAGGTGTAAAGATTGGCTCAGGTAATTTTTGAGCTTCTTGTAATCCTTCAGGAAGTTTAATACCACATACAGTTCCATCATTTAAGTAACTTTTCCAACCAGAACCTGTAATATATCCTCTTACAATACATTCCACTGGAATCATTTTTAATTTTTTAACTAACATACTTCTTCCTTCGAATTCAGGTGTTTGAAATTCTTCAGGAAAATCCTTTAAATCTGTTGAGATAACATGATTTGGTATAACATCTTTTGTATAATCAAACCAGAATTTTGAGATTTTATTTAATATTTTTCCTTTATCAGGAATTAAATTTGGTAAGATATAATCAAATGCAGAAATTCTGTCAGATACAACAAGTAATAATTTGTCATCATCTACTTCATAAATTTCACGAACTTTACCACTACTAATTTTTTTCATTACTTTCACATTCCTTTCAATTTTTGATGATTTTAGGGACGGAGCAAAAAATCATCACTATTAAAGATTAATTTATAATATAACATCAATTAACTATTAGTGATGATTTTTTGCTCCGTCCCTAAAATCATCACCAACAACCATTTTTTATTTATTCATATTTTCTAAATAATTTGCATATCCCATTTCTTGAAGCTTTTCATCTTTTTTAGAAACAGCATCTTTTAAAGAATTTTTATAAGTTGCTAATTTTTCTTTTATACTTTCATTTCCTACAGCTAAGATAGAAGTTGCTAATATACCAGCATTTTTTGCACCATTGATAGCAACAGTTGCAACTGGAATTCCTGAAGGCATTTGAACAATTGAATATAAAGAATCAACGCCCCCTAAGGTTTTTGTATGGATTGGAATACCAATGACTGGAACAGTTGGTAACATAGCAGCAAATACACCAGGTAAATGTGCAGCACCTCCAGCACCAGCGATGATAACTTTTACACCATTTTCTTTTAAGCTATTTGCATATTCCATAGCTTTTTCAGGTGTTCTGTGTACAGAAAGAATTTTCATTTCATAAGAAATTCCCATGTCTTCTAAAAATTTAGCTGCATCTTTCATAATAGATAAATCAGAATCACTTCCCATAATAATGGCAACATCAAAATTTTTCATTTTTTTCCTCCTTTATTAATTCAGGTTTTGTAAAAAGTTTTTCTGTTAAAACTTCTACAACCCTTGTTTTTTCTATATAAATTATTAAAACTTGATATTCCCCCCTTTTTATTATAAAATT
>CAJFRV010000037.1 GCA_904419495.1 uncultured Clostridia bacterium
AACAGTTATATTTCAATACCGTTACAATCCTTGTAATATTCTGTGGATAATTATTTACATTTTTAGGAATTTATTGTTACTAGGGCTGAGTAGTAACAATCTCTGACAATATTTGGAAGCAATATAAAATTCTTATATTTTTTCACTTAAAAATGTACAAAAATTAAAATTATTTGATAATTTTAAAACCAAATTCATATTAAAAATAGTTAATTGGTAAAAATTGTAAGAGAATTATTTTACTCTATCAAAAATACAAAATTTACCAAGAAAAACTCATTACTTTATATAGTATATTCTAAAAAATAAAAAATATTCCAAAATAAAAAATAATATTCAAACTATATATTTTTCTATAAAATTATGATATACTAACCTTGCTAAAAATAAACATTTAACTTAATATTTTCATGCATAAAAAATAAAAAGAGAAAGGATTGATAGTTTATGAAAAATGAATTAACAATAAAAAAATGTAAATCATGTGGAGCAATCGTAAAAGTTATAGAAGACTGTAACTGTGAAGGATGTGGTATTGTTTGTTGTGGAGAGCCAATGGAAGTTTTAAAACCAAACTCAGTAGACGCTGCTGTTGAAAAACACGTACCAACCTATGAAAAAGTAGAAGATGAAATATTTGTTAAAGTAAATCATGTTATGGAAAAAGAACATTTTATCGAATGGGTATCTTTAGTAACAGATAATAAAGAATATACTGTAAAATTATATCCTGAACAAAATGCAGAATGTCGTTTCCCATACATTGCAGGATCTTGCATTTATGCTTATTGTAATAAACATGGTCTATGGAAAAAAGAAGTTGAATAATGCATATTATTTCATATCATAATTGCATATAAAATATAGTAAAAGAAAGTTATTAAAATAAGAAACTCTCTTTTTACTATCAATCATAACCACCCGTAAAACGCGGTGGGTTCTTTATTCCAAAAAATCTCAATAAAAATATTTATTGAGATTTTTCTTTTTATATAATATTCGTATTATTTTCTGTAGTTTGCTCTGTTTTTTCATTTTCTACACATTCTACTATTTCTTGTCCTATACGAGCAATTAAATCACTTGCATCTGGAATACCATTTGTAAATACTCCTATTAAATATGTATTTTCTCCATATACAATTCCATAGTCATGAACATATCCATTATAAGAACCATATTTATGTGCAACATCATATTGTGGCAAATTTTCTTTTAAATACATTCCTCCTGAAGATTTTTTCATATATTCGATTAATTGGCTGTATCTTTCTGAATTTTGATATAAATATTGTAATACATCATAATAATAAGCAACATTTGCAATATTAGATGTATAGAAATCTTCTGATAATTCAACATCTGTATATTTTGTTAATTCTTCTTTACATTGTCTATATCCTATATTATGTATTAACATATTTAATGCTGTATTATCACTATTGACAATTGTTTGTTCTAAAAGATACGAAATTGGTACACTATCACCTACTGAATAATTCGCCGCTGTACTTCCTCCACCAGCCTCATAATCATCATTTTGAAAAACAATTGTATCTGATAGACTTAACTTTTCTTCAGATATCTTGTCATAATATAGCATTGCTACTGGAACTTTTATTGTGCTTGCAGCTGTAAAATACACATTTTCATTATAGAAATAATATTTCTTTTCTTCAAGGTTATAATAGAAAAAATAAAAGTTATTTTCATCTAAATTATTTTCTATTCGAATTTGATTGATTAATTGTTCTACCTCTGTATCTATTGTTTCTTCCACAATCTCTTCTTCATCCTTTATTTCTTCTGTAACCTCTTCTCCAATAGAAGTTTCTATGCTTTCTTGCGATTTTTGCTCTTCATTTTCCTGATTTGCTACTTCTTCCTTATTTCTACTTGTTATATAGATTACAATTCCTATAATAATAAGTAATATAATTACCCTAATTGTAAAGGCTTTTGGGTTGATTTTTAATTTTCTTTTCTTCTTTACTTGGGCATGTTTTCCTTTTTTATCCATTTTTATTCTCCATCTTATATTAACTAATTTTATTATATCACAAAAAATTTTTATTTAAATATTTTATTTAAATTTTGAATAAAAACTTACTATAAGCAAATACAATTTCCTATTTGATAAAAATTTCAAATTTTATTATATCCTTAATTATGTCTGTTCAATTTATCGAAAACATATAAAATATTCAATTTCAGCAATAAGTAATTAAAATATGACTATCAAACTAAATCCAATTATAAAATATAAAAATTTATACATAAAAAATCCATATTAACCAAATCATAGTTTTAAATATGTCCATACAAAATCAATTTACAATGATTACACAAATATAAGAAGTTTTATTAAAAAAATCTATGCAAAGTCAAGGCAAAATCAATTTTTCTGTGCAACATTGTTTTTTGTTAAATAAGAAAAATTAATTTCTCCTATTCAGCAAAAAAAGCAACAATTAAAAATTAATCATTGCTTTATATTTATGTAACTTATCTTAAAAATCCATTAATAATTTCCTCTTCTGCCTCTTTTTCAGATAATCCTAAAGTCATTAGTTTTATTAATTGTTCTCCTGCTATTTTGCCAATAGCTGCTTCATGGATAAGATTTGCTTCTACATTATTAGCTGTTATTTCAGGTGTTGCTGTTACAATTGCATTGTCTTTTATAATAGCATCGCATTCACTATGTGCAAAACATTTTTCATTTCCATAAATTTTTGAAACAAATTCTTGCTTTGAATCCTCTGTTGCAACAGATCTGGATGTTACATGTGTACTAGAATTTTCTCCATTTAATTGTACATCAAATATTGTTTTTGCATACTGTTTTCCATCTGTCATAATTTTTTCAGTAACAACAAAATTTGTATTTTGAGATAAAATACCTTTTGTTTCTCTTATAGTTGAACTAACACCTTTTATTTGTACACTTTCCATTTCTAAACTACTACCATCTTTTAAATATACTTCTGTGACCGGATTTAATATTCTTTTTCCATCTCCATTTCCTTCTCCATAATGTTTTTCAATATATTTTACTTTCGCACCTTCTTCTAAATAAAATCTATGAATTCCATCATGTTCAGAGTCTTTATGATGATCATTATGAATACCACATCCTGCCACAATAATGACATTAGCATTTTTTCCGATATGAAAATCATTGTATACTAAGTCTTTTAGTCCACTTTCTGTAATGATAACTGGTATATGTATAAATTCAAATTTGGTATTTTCTTTTACATAGATATCAATTCCTGATACATCTTTTTTTGTAACAATATTAACATTTTCTGTTACTTGTCTTTCTATTCCTTTTCCATTTTTTCTAATATTATATGCACCTTTTGTTATATTTTCTATATTTGAAACTTCATTTAAAAGTTGTTCATCTATTCCATTTAAATTTTGTAATTCCATTTTTCTTATCATCCCTTTCTAGGTATTTTTTAAGTAAATATGCAATAATTAATATGATATAAAGTTTTTTAATAATTTGATTTTTTATATTCTTTTATGCTAAAATTATAAATTTTAGCATATATATTTTTACTATTATAATCGAACTTTTTCTTACCAACATAATCTATATCTTTTATTTGATTTTCCTGTTTCTAACAATCCTTGTTTATTTTACAGCATCCTTTCGTTTTAATTTCTTCATTTAAAATTTCTCTACTTGCACCTATTTTTTGTATTTTTCCTGACTTCATTAATACAATTTCATCTGCAATTTCTAAAATTCTTTCTTGGTGAGAAATAATGATAGTTGTTCCTTTCGTTATCTCACTCATTGTTTGGAATACATCTATTAAATTATTAAAACTCCACAAATCTATCCCTGCTTCTGGTTCGTCAAAGATTGTTAGTTTTGTTTCTCTTAATGCCACTGTTGCAATTTCAATTCTTTTTAGTTCTCCACCTGATAATGAGCCATTAACTTCCCTATCTACATATTCTTTTGCACATAGACCAACTTTTGCTAAAGCATCACAAGCCTCTTTTTTTGTTATTTTTTTATGTGCTGCAATCTTTAATAAATCATATACTGTGATACCTTTAAATTTAACAGGTTGTTGGAAACCAAAACTAATTCCTAATTTTGCTCTTTCATTAATTTCCATATTTGTAATGTCTTTTCCGTCAAAAATAATTTTTCCTGAATCTGGTTTTTCTATTCCCATAATCATTTTTACTAAAGTTGATTTTCCTGATCCATTTGGTCCTGTTATTGCAATAAATTTTCCCAATTCTATCTTTAAATTAACATTATTTAATATTTTCTTATTATCTCTTTCAAAACATATATTTTCTAATTCTAGTATCATAATTACCTCCTATTTTTATGTAATCTATTTTTTATGGTTACTTTTATACAACTTTGACATTTGGGATTATTTTCGTCATAGTCACAATCTAGATCTCCTAAATCCATTATTTTACTTATATATTTCTCCATCTTTTTTGTCGTATCTGGTGACATCGCATGTTTCATTGATTTAGCCTCTTCTTCAGCATCTTTTTCATCTACTTCTAATATATCTACTAAAAACATTTTGATAATGTCCTGTTTTTTTATAATCTCTTTTGCTAATTCTTCTCCTTGATATGTTAGGTTAATGTCTCCATATACTTCATATTCTATTAGGTCCAATTCTCTTAAGTTTTTTACTGCTCGATTTACACTTGGTTTTGTTATTTTTAATTTTTTTGCTATGTCTGTCACTCTAATTTTTCCATTACTTTTTTCTAATATATATATTGTTTTTAAATATTCTTCTTGGGAATTTGTTAGTTTCATATCTTCCTCCTTGTTAGTTTACGCTAACATTTTACTACGCAATTTTTTCTTTGTCAATACTTTTATAGATATTATTTCTATTTTACACATATTAGGTCTTTTATATTTTCATATTTTGCATCTCCTATACCACTTACTTCTTTTAAGTCTTCTATTGACTGAAAATCTCCATGTTCTTCTCTATAATTTATGATTTTAAGAGAAGTCGCTGGACCTATACCCGGTAAAGTTTCTAATTGTGTTTGGCTAGCTGTATTAATATTCACTTTTCCATTTCTCTCTTTATCTTCTGCCTCTCCATTTGATGGAATTACATATTTTGAAGTTTCATCATTTTGAGTTTCTCCCACTGTTTCTTCAACATTTTCTCCTATAGTCGGGATATAAATTTTCATTCCATCTTCAAGTTTAAAAGCTAAATTTATATTTTTTGTATCTGCATTTTCTTTTAGTCCCTCTGCTTGTTGAACAGCATCCGCAATTCTACTATTTTCATCCAATTCAAAAACACCTTCTTTATTTACTGCTCCCGATACATGAACCATAATTTTTTGTTTTTCTTCCTGTGCTACATCTTCTTTTGTGTTATCCACACAATTCTGTTCTATTATTTCTTCTTCAGAAACATAAGTACTATTATCTTTTGTATAAATATAATATAAAAAGGCAATGATAATCATTGATACAACAATAACCATAATGATTTTTTGTTTTTTATTAAATTCGTACATATTTTCCTCCTTTAAAAAATTTTAATATTTATAAAATACGTTATTATTCTGTTTTCCTAATTTGCTTGATACTATATTTCTATATTTTACCTATTGAAAGTCACATAGAAATAATAGTAATTGTTCCCAATTCTTTTAATTTAAGCCACATCTAAGCTATACATATATTTGTTATAATTTGCTAAAAATAATTGCAAAATTCGACAAAATACTGTATAGTATTAATATTAATCAAATGATTTATATATTTATTAGGAGTTTTTATAATGAAATCAAATTTGAAAAAAATTTTCATACTATCAATCTTTATAATTGCACTATTATTCAATAATTTGCATATTGTTTATGCAGAAGATACCAATAAACCTGAATTAGTATCTAGAGCTGCTATTCTAATTGATAATAAGACAAATAAAATATTATATGATAAAAATTCTAATGAAAAAATGTTTCCTGCAAGCACAACTAAAATTTTGACAGCTATACTAACATTAGAAAATTGTGACTTAAATGAAACTGTAACAGCTAGTTATGATGCTATTATGTCTATCCCTCAAGGATATGTAACTGCTAATATTTCTGTAGAAGAACAGCTTACTGTAGAACAATTATTAGAATTATCATTAATACATTCTGCAAATGATGCAACAAACGTATTGGCTGAATATGTTGGTGGTTCTATAGAAAGTTTTGTTTCTATGATGAATACAAAAGTAAATGAATTAGGGTTAACCAATACCCATTTTACTAATACTTACGGCTTTCAAGATGAAAATCATTATACTACGGCTTCTGACTTATCGAAAATTATGCAATATTGTCTTAAAAATGATGAGTTTAGAAGAATTGCCGGTAGTACTTCTTGTTCAATTCCTGCTACAAACAAATCTGATGTGAGATCATATACTTCCACCAATCAGTTAATTATTCCAAACAATCCTAATTACTATAGTTACGTGACTGTTGGAAAAACTGGTTTCACAACAGAAGCTGGTGAATGTTTAGTATCTTGCGCATATAAAAATGATTTAGAATTAATTTGTGTTGTACTAGGTGGAACAGTTGTTAATGGTGTTCCCACAAGATTTTCTGAAAGTAAAGCATTATATGAATACGGTTTTAATAACTTTTCTTTGAAAAATATCGCTAATCCGGGAGAGATTATTACAGAAATTGAAATACCTAATGGTTCTCCTGATACAAAATCATTGGATTTAGCTTTTACCGATACTATTTATGCATTAGTTAATAATACAGATTTAGAAACCAATTATACACCTGAAATACATTTAAACGAAAATATTTCTGCTCCTATTACACAAGGTGATGTTTTAGGAAATGTGACTTATATAATTGATGGTGTCCAATATACTTCTGATATTGTTGCAACCCACAATGTAGAACCTTCTCAATTGTTACAATTTGTTTTGCAAATTGGTGGATTACTTGTTGTTTTACTAATTACTTTTAAAATATTTTTTTCTAGTAAAAAAGAAAAAAATAATTGATTCTTTTTTAAAATAGTTTTTTAATACTTATCTTTAATATATTTAAATTTTATAATGTTATTTTTTTATTGAATAGGAAAAAGTGATTTTTCCTATTCAATAAAAATAGGGAGCAGACATAATATTTGTCTGCCCCTTTATTTTATTATATAAAATTATAGTCTTTGCTTTATATAAGACTTTTGAATTTACTCATAATCTTTTCCTATAATTATGGTTATATCTGCTTTGCTAGATGCTCCAGTACGATTATTAGAAATATTATCTACTCCTACTATTTGTTCTATATCTTTCATAATTGTATCTGTAATGTTATTCTTATTTGCAATAGTAGTTTTACTAGTAGATGTTGTATTTCCTGTTCTTGAGACATTATATCCCTCTTCTGTCAATTTGTTAACTAGCTCTTGCAATACCTTTCCATTATTTGTACCATTTAAAACTTCTATTTTTATGTTTGATTTTGATAATGTTGCTGAAGAATCACTAGAACTTGAATTAGTTGTATTGGCATCTACTGTATTTCCATCTTCTGTTTGTTCTTCTGGATAAAATAATTCTTTTATCATTTGTTTAGTTTCTTCTTCATCTACAACAAATATACTTACATTATTAGTTTGTTTCAAGTCTGGTACAGTTCCCGGTAAAGATTCCGTCAATAAATTTTCTGTACTAAATTCTACTGCATATGGAAGATAATCTTTCAATGTATTAAAATCTACATTTGTTATTAGGTTTCTACTAGCAATATCTAATATTGAACCTAATTTTGTTATATTCTCTAACTTTACAGTTTGTTCAACAACTGCTGTTAAAAATTCTCTTTGATTTCTCATTCTACCAATGTCATTGTCACCATATTCAGTTGGGAAACTTGTTCCATCATTGTTTTTTCTAAATCTTAGTAATTCTTCTGCTTCTTGGCCATCTATTTCTTGAAGACCTTTTTCAAAATGTATATGTAAATCTTGTGTAACGTCATCATAATCCATGTTTATTGGCACATCATATTCTATTGGACCTAAAGCATCTACCAATTCTATTAATGCTTCTGTTTGTACAATTGCATAATATTTTAAATCTAATCCTGTTAGTTCGTTTACGGCTTCTACTGTCTCCATAGGATCTTTTGTTAAATTATATAAAGCATTAATTTTGTCTGATGCTTTTGCTCTTTTTACATTTTCTCCTGTGAAAGAATCTCTTGGTACAGACAATAATACAGCTCTTTGTGTATTTGGGTTATATGATGCAACCATAATTGTATCTGTTAAAGATACACCTTCTTGGTCTGTACTAACTCCCATCAATAGTACTTGAAATTCTCCTAAACTTTTTCTTGTATTTTCATCATGTCCAACGACAGTGGCTAACATACCTGATAATCCACCGCCATTTTTATGTACTCTATATGCAAATATTCCTCCAGCAATTAATAAAATCAGAAAAATTACTAATATTACTTTTTTCCATGTTTTCATTTTTTTCTTTTGCTTTTTATTTTTATCATTTATCTTTTGTCTTTTGTTAACTTTATTACTATTCACTTATAATCCACTCCTAAAAAATCATGTAATTAGTATAGCAAATATGAAATTAAAAATCAACAAAAAGAGACAAATTTTAAGAATTTGTCCCCTTTTTATTCTTATCGTTTAATTTCTGATTTAGCTTATTTCTTTAATGTAATATATTCGCTTTGTGTGAATTTATGTAAATCTTATGGTAGTGCTTGAATTTTCACAAATTGTATTTTTTATTTTTCGCCTATATTAGTGAATAACACGCTTAATACATTATTTTCATTCATCATTTTTCCTATATAAGATTCTTCAACAGTTGTATACACTTTATTTTTTGCATCTATCTCTCCACTAACATTAACAAGTAATAATAAAATATAAACGATTAATAGCCCTCTCAATATACCATATATTACTCCACCTAGTTTATTAAATTGATTTAGTATTGGTAATTTTGCAACCAAATTTGCTAATGCTGTAATAAATCTTAATATGATTCTTATAATCACATATAAAATTAAAATAACTGCGCCTTGTATAATATTAATAGAAATCGTTCTCGCTGTTTCTGGTAACATATTATTTTGAATAGATTCTACTACTTGATTTGCATTTTCTTGATTATTTGTCATAATGTCATTTGCTTCTTCCAATATAGCATTTTGAATCATTTCATCTATTCCTGTCACATTAATAATCACGTTAGAAACTGGTTTATATAAAATTAATGTTAAAACTACAGCTATAATTACAGAAACTAATTGGATCGCTAATGTGATTAATCCTTTTTTATATGCCAAAAATGTTGATAATAAAATAATTGCTATAATAATAATATCTACTACTATACCCATATTTGTCCTCCTATAAACTAATAATTTCTACTTTATCTCTATAAATAATTCCTGCTATGCTATTAGATACTGTAACATTTGTAACCTCTTGACTGGCTACATATCTTTTTACAAGCCATCCACCTGTATTAATGAATTCTACCTCTGTTCCTAAGTTTAAAGCAATCATATCTCCTTTAGTATATATCTCTTTTACTGCTGTTTCTATTGTATAATTTTTTGTATTTTTAGTATCCACATTGACAATGTTTACCACTGAATTGGCAGAAAATATTCCAGACGATTCTTCTTGTATTGTCGTAAAATGATTATCTAAGTTAATAGATTGGGCTGTAATTTTTTTATCTTTGTTTTCAAATAAAACAGTTTCTTGTCCATTTTCTATTAAATTAATTGTATCTGTATACATACAAATGATATTAGCTTTATCTTGATATTTTATACTTACAATCAATTTATTCTGTTCACTCTTATAATTATTAACCTCAGAATTTTCAGGATCCGTTTTTGTTTTTTCTATAGATATTACTCTTATATTTGATTGTATTATCGTTCCAGAAGTATCTACCTCAGCTATTGCTAAATATTTATTATCATTTGATATGCTTACATCTATTGCCATTGTTGAAGATAAATATTTTTTGAATAATGCATTTCCATCTGGATCAAATATTTGAACAACGCTTTTATAACTTGTTTCAGATGCAATTACTGCAACATAACCATTTTTATTGACATATACTTGTGAAATATTTCCTTCTAATTTATTTTCCCATTTAATTTCTTTATCTTCTAATAAGTACAACTTTTGTCCTTTTTGTTCCCCTATTATCAAGAATCGATTAGCAGAAAAAAAGGTTGGATTTGTTATTTGTACATCTAGAACGACTTCTTCTTGCCCTGTTGAACCATATATTGATAATTTATTTTTATTCAAAATACCTATATATTTATTAAAAGCATACACATTGGCTGTTTGTTCTTCGTCCAAATCAATTGTAGCTACTTTTTCTTGTGAAATCTCTTTTCTAAATACTTGTATATCTACCCAATTTCTAAATGTCTTATTTGTTATGTATAAAGCCACAAGAACAATAACTGCCACTACTAAAATAGCAATTGTTACAGATATAATTATCTTTTTAGCATTTACTTTTTTCCTTTCTGGTTCTTCCCAATAATCTTTCATTTTATTTCTCCTTATCTTTTGCTGGTTTTGTAAAAAGTTTTTCTGTTAAAACTTCTACAACCCTTGTTTTTTCTATATAAATTATTAAAACTTGATATTCCCCCCTTTTTATTATAAAATTT
>CAJFRV010000038.1 GCA_904419495.1 uncultured Clostridia bacterium
TAAATAGTTTAAATCATTGAAATTTGAATCAAATTATAACTTGGAGCTTAAAAATATTGAAATCTAGGGGATTCCCCAGTCAAAAAAACTCATACCATAAAAATGATAAAGTTGAAAAAAAGCTTTAAAAGTGGTATAATATATTACATGTAACCCAAGGGGTTACTGTACATTGAAAAATAGGTGCTATGCACCTCATATAAACTGAGGCTGTTTTTAGCCTGTTTTTCTTTGTACAAATAAAAAAATGAATAGTAGGCCCAGCTTTGAAAGTAAGCAAAATATATCATTTAGCCAATGATATATTGGGAACAAACGCCGGAAACGGGTAGTAGGGGAGAAAAAAATGGCTAAAAATAAAGAATTACATGAAGAACTCAAAAAGAAAGGCTATGGATTACATTCAACAGACGACTATGTTGAGAAAGAGCCGGATAAAAATGAAGACAAAACTCCGAAACACTTCGGAATGGACTCTTCAGATTAAGTCCCAGTTTATGTGAGTCAGAGGCAGGTTACCCATATTTTGAGTAACCTGCCTTTGATACTTAAAAAACATTATAAACATAAAAAATAAATATAAAAATAATTGATAATATAAGGAATTTCATATATAATACAATTATAAAATAATAATGGTTATAGGTAATCCGGTTCATAAAACCTAAATATTGAATAAGAGGAAATAGAAATGAATGTATTAATTAATGAAACAAGGATTGAAAAAAGATTAGATGAAATGGCAAAAGAAATAGACAGAGATTACGAAGGAAAAGAAATCATTTTAATTGGTATTTTAAAAGGTTCTGTGGTATTCATGGTAGAATTAGCAAAAAGATTAAAAACAAAAGTACAATTTGAATTTATAGAAGTTTCTAGCTATGAAGGAACAGAAAGTACAGGAAAAGTAAAAATTGTAAAAGATATTAAAAATAGTATTGAAGGAAAAGATGTATTGATTATAGAAGACATTATTGATACAGGAACAACTTTGGCATTTTTAAAAGATTATTTAATGCTTAAAAAGCCAAATAGTTTAAAAATTGCAACATTACTTAGTAAACCATCAAGAAGAACAAAAGAATTGCAAGTAGAATATATTGGATTTGGAATTGAAGATAAATTTGTTGTAGGATATGGATTAGATTATAACCAAAATTATAGAAACTTACCATATATTGGATATGTGGAAAGCGAACTAGATTTTTAAAGGCTGGTAAAGAAAATGTTTAATATCGAAGAAGAATTGAAAAAACTACCCAATAAGCCCGGTGTTTATATTATGCATGATAAAGATGACAAAATTATATATGTTGGGAAAGCCATTTCTTTAAAAAATAGAGTAAGACAATATTTTAGAAAAACAAATAAAACAGCAAGAATTGAAAAAATGGTTTCTCTAATTGATCATTTTGAATACATTGTGGTAGATAATGAGGCAGAAGCACTGATTTTAGAATGCAATTTAATTAAAAAAAATAGACCTAAGTTTAATGTTTTGTTAAAAGATGACAAAACATATCCATATATAAAAATTGATGTGAAATCAGAATATCCGGGGGTATATTATACAAGAAGAATTGTAAATGATGGTTCGAAATATTTTGGACCATATGCAAATCCGGGAGCAGCAAAGGAAATGTTAGACTTCATTAAAGAAAGATATAAAATTCATCAATGTAGGACTTTAAAAGAAAGAACAAGACCATGTTTAAATTATCATATTGGTAGATGTTTAGCACCATGCATGGGAAATGTGGATAAAGAAGAATATAGAAGACAAGTCAATGAAATCATGGATTTATTAGAAGGAAAAACTGATAAGGTTTTGAAAGATTTAGAAGCACAAATGCAAGAAGCTGCTCAAAAAATGGAATATGAAAAAGCAGCATATTTAAGAGATAGAAAACAAGCAATAGAGAGAGCTTCTAGTAAACAAAAGGTATCTAACATATCAGAAAATAGTATAGATGTTATTGGAATTGCAAAATCAGATTTAGAAGTATGTGTTGAAATCTTTTTTGTAAGAGGAAGCAAAATGATAGGAAGAGAACAATACTTCTATAAGGAGTTAAAAGATATGGAAGATAGTGAAATTTTATCAGGATTTATGAAACAATATTATTTTGATAATCCAAACATTCCTAGTAAAATCATGATAAGAGAGGAAATTGAAGACAAAGAAGCAATAGAAATGTGGTTATCCACAGAATTAGGAAAAAAAGTGGAAATTAAATCTCCAAAAAAAGGTGAAAAACTAAGATTTGTAGAAATGGCAGAAAATAATGCAAAAGTATCTCTAGAGAATAAAGAAAAAGATAAAAGTGAAATACTGTTAGAACTTAAAAGTGTTTTAAAAATGGACATATTACCAAGAAAAATAGAGACATTTGATATATCCAATATATCAGGAGAATATATGGTAGCTGGAATGTGTGTTATGCAGGATGGTGTCATAAAAAAGAATTTATCTAGAAGATTTAAAATAAAAACGGTCTATGGACAAGATGATCCTAAATGTATGGAAGAAGTTATTACAAGAAGATTAAGACATTCTATCGAAAATCCAAATGGAGGATTTGGAAAGCTTCCTGATGTCATATTTGCAGATGGTGGTATTACACAAATACGTGCAACCAAGCAAGCAATTCAAAATGTTTTAAAAGAATTTCAAGAAAGCATTAAGAAAGAGGATATGACAGAACAAGATAAAAAAGAAAAGTTAGAAATGGTAGAAAAAGAATTAGATATTAAAGTATTTGGAATGGTAAAAAATGATAAACACCAAACACGAGCCTTGATGGATGAAAATAGAAATGAATTGAAAATTTCAGAGAATTTAATGAATTTAATTACGAGATTTCAAGATACTGTCCATGATACAGCAATTAGTTATCATAGAAAATTAAGAGATAAAGAAATTACAAAATCAGCTCTAGACGAAATTAAAGGAATAGGAAATGTAAAAAAACAAGCTTTATTAAAACAGTTTGGAAGTGTAGAAAAAATAAAACAGGCAAGCTTAGAAGAATTAATGCAAGTAAAAGGTATTACAAAAGAATTAGCAGAAAAACTAAAACAATAAATAAAAAACGAGGAGTTATCTCCTCGCTTTTTTAATCTGTCCGTAAATAGACAGACCGGGATAGCGATTGGCTAATCCGGAAGCATTATGCCTACATTTTTGTACAAAATAAAAAAGACTATAAATGATTGTACAAGTAGACAAAATATACAAAATTGCTTTTTTCATGGATGTATCCTCCTTATGCATTTCAAGCGATTAGCAGAAATTTCTGCTTAGTTACGAAAATAATGTATCACAAATTTATAAATATTGCAATTTAAATAGTAGACATAAGCTAAAAGTGCTGAAAAGTTGATAATTTGCTGATTTTGTAGTATAATAAAGTTATCAATCAAAAGAGGAGGAGTTTGAAATGAAACAAGTTAAACGGATAATAGTGATACTGTTATCCACAGTTTTTGCATTCTTAGGAGTGGCAGGATTACTGTATTTGGTTATCAATTGGAAAAATTTTTTAGCATTGATAACTAGTGGAACCTTAACAGGGATAGTAGTACTCATAATACCAGCGCTAGTTGCTGGAGGGGTAATGGTTTATCTCTGGACATTAGGGAAGAAGTCGTAAGACTTCAGAGATCGGTGTTATTAAAATATGTAAAATATTTTATGCATCGGTCTTTTTCTTTTTTAAAACTTTGGAATAATTTAGTAAAACTATGCATATACATATATTAGGAGGGATGTATATGCAAAATACAAATGAAGGAATTTCTATATGTACATATGACAATCAAATATTAAAAACAAAGGAAAAAACAAGAAATGAATGGAAGGACAAGCTTTATACAAATATGATAAAACATAAGTTTATTTCATTAATCATATTCGCTTTTGTTATATTATCTACGATAAATGGAATCATGGTATATAATTTCTTTAAAATTTTACAAAACATTTGAATTTATGAAAAAAAGGAAGTAACTTATTAACAATATTGGAGGTAGCTATATGAGTTCTAAATACCCAATACTACCTCTAGAAAAAATTATCAAATCTAAAATATTTAAAATCATAAAATTTTTAAATCGTGAAATACCCTTGGAAAAATCAAAAAAATATGGTAAAATATAGCTATTCTAATAATAGGAAGTAATTGAAAAATAATTACAATTTTTGCTACGTCAAATTCAATTTAAAACGCGGTTACATACAAATAGTATGCGCCCTTGCCTTTTAAATAAAATTTTCCTTGCAAAAATTTAATTCTTTTCCAATTAGATTTTGAGTAGTAAAAAGGAATGTGTAAGAATTATGAAAATAGCAAATGAATGGAAAGATTATAAAATATTAGATATGGCAGATGGTCAAAAATTAGAAAAATGGGGAAATGTCATATTATCTAGACCAGATCCACAGATTATTTGGAAAAATAGAAGTTTTCCGAATAAATGGAAAGAAATGAATGCAGTATATAACAGAAGTAAGACAGGTGGAGGATCATGGGAATTTAAGAAAAAAGTACCTTCTCAATGGCAAGTAAAATATAAAAATTTAACATTTAATATTAAACCAATGGGATTTAAGCATACAGGATTATTTCCAGAACAAGCTGTCAATTGGGATTGGATGATACAAAAAATAAAAAGTGAAAAAAGACAAATAAAAGTATTAAACTTATTTGCTTATACTGGCGGAGCAACTGTTGCATGTCTATCAGCAGGGGCTTCAGTATGTCATGTAGATAGTTCAAAAGGAATGACTACTTGGGCAAAAGAGAATGTTACTTCTTCAAAATTACAAGATAGACCAGTTCGATTTATTGTAGATGATGTGGTGAAATTTGTAAACAGGGAAATTAGAAGAGGAAATACTTATGATGCAATTATTATGGATCCACCATCATATGGAAGAGGTGCTAAAGGAGAAGTATGGCAATTTGAAAACAATATTTATGATTTAATAGAATTATGCACAAAAGTTTTATCAGACAATCCATTGTTCTTTTTAATCAATTCTTATACAACAGGAATATCTAGTAAAGTTTTAGAAGATATCCTATATTTAACAGTATCAAAGAAATATAAGGGAAAAATAGAATCAGGAGAAATTGGACTTCCTATGGAAAATTCTCATTTAGTTTTACCTTGTGGGATTTATGGAAGATGGGAGTCTATTTAAAAAATAATAAAAGGAATTTATACAAAATGGAAAAATTAAAAATTATATATGAAGATAATCATATAATTGTTGTAGAAAAAATACCCAACATACCTTCACAATCTGATAAAACCGGAGATGTAGATATGTTAACATTAGTAAAAGAATATATCAAAGAAAAATACAACAAACCGGGAAATGTGTATGTAGGGTTGATTCATAGATTAGATAGACCTGTTGGTGGAGTAATGGTATTTGCTAAAACATCAAAAGCAGCTTCAAGATTAAGCAATCAAGTAAGAGAAAAAATCTTTAAGAAAGAATACTTAGCAGTAGTTGATGGAAAGATTGAAAATACAAAAGGGACACTAATAGATTATTTATATAAAGATGAAAGAAATAATATGAGTAAAGTAGTTCATAAAGACAAGAAAAATGCAAAAGAAGCAAAATTAGATTATGAAGTATTAGTATATAATCCAATAAAAAATTTATCTTTGGTAAGAATCAATTTACATACAGGGAGACATCACCAAATTCGAGTACAGTTATCACATTTTGGACATAGTATATTTGGTGATCAAAAATATGGAACAAGAGGAAAAGGTAAACAAATTGCTTTATGGGCATATAAATTAACAATCGAGCATCCTATAACAAAAGAAAAATTGGAATTCAGAGATTTACCTGAGCCAATTGGCACATGGTGTATATTAAAAAATGAAAAAATATAATGTAAGAAATATAGTTGAAAATAAAAGTCAACTATATTTTTTGTATGTTATATAAAAATAAGAAGTTACATTTTTGTATATAGTAAGATTATATTTTTTATTTTCTTAAAATTTTTTTTATAAAATAAATAGAAATTAATTTTTGTAAAAGAAAAATAACTTTTTACAAAATAAAATGCGTTGAAAAATTATAAGAGTGCTACAATCAAATTAGCAAGAAGAGGTGAAAAAAATGATAGATAAAATTTGCACATTCTTGACTAAAAAAATAAGAGAAGAAATGCCAGAAGTAGATGATGAAAGAGCTGAAGTAATTAATTATGGATTACAAAATATTATAGGTGAAATACCTAAAATCTTCTTACTACTGATAATAGCTTTTCTTTTGCAAATGTTAAAAGAAGTATTATTTATGTTCTTAGCACTATTACTATATAGAGGAGCATCTGGAGGATTTCATTTAAAAACACATTTAGGATGTATACTAGGAACGACTCTATTTTATTGCGGAACAGTATTTCTTTCACAAAATATTGTCTTAGACGAAATCATAAAATATATAGTGATTGGAATTGGATGGATTTTCGGAATGATCATGATAAGATTATATGCACCAGCAGATACAGAAAATGTTCCTATATTGTCTAAAAAAGATAGAAGAAAGAAACAGATAATATCATATATAACATTTTCAATAGGGCTTATAGCCGCCATATTTATACAAAATAGTGTGATTTCAAATATTTTAATTTTTGGAAATCTATTACAAACATTAACAATAACAAGGATAGCATATAGATTAACAAAAAATAAATATGGTTATGAAGTATATGGTGATACTTCAATTCAAAATATTTAGAAAACATATACCGGTATGTTTTATATAATTTATATTAAAGGGGGAATTTATTATGTTAAAATTCTTATCTAAAGTAGCAGAAAAATATGCTAAAGCAACAAATACATCTTGCATGATTGTTTGGGTTTTACATCAACCAAAAATGCCAGCAAACATGATTAAAAAGGATTAATTATTGGCAAAAATAGGACGAAAAATTATTTTTGCCAAAGCGAATATAACTTAAAAAGTTATATATTACAATCCAATACAAGACAGCTTTTGTAAGCTGTTTTTTTATTGCGTTTTACGATTGTATAGGAAAGTATATTTAAGATAACAACTAAAAAATAAAACAAATATGAACTTATATTCATATTTGTTTGGTTTTTATTATTAATAATATATTTCTAATTGCTGAGAGAAATATTTATCATTTTTAGTAGTATATAGATCTAAGTTTTTGCTGTTACTTATTATTTTTCTAACCTCCCATAAACCTAATCCAGTATGATTTTCCTTTCCAGTAACGCCTTTATCAAATATCTTCTCAGTGCTAACGTTTTTATCTTTATAAGTATTTTCAATAATAACTAGTTGTCTATGATTTTTAGCATCATCTCTAAATATGATATTAATTATTTTTTCATCACATTCATAACTTGCATCAATGGCATTATCTAATAGTATACCTAATATTCTGGAAAATTCATATATTTTCATATGTAATCTGCTTAAATCTAGTAAGAGAGACATATCTACTTTAATTCCCTTTTTTTCTGCTTCATGATATTTTGTAGTTAACAAACTATATACGCCGGGATTATTAATTAATTTGGGATTTAAAACATATAAATTATTTACTTTTTGACAATCATCTTCAAGTTGTACATAATATTTTTTTAATCCTTCCATATCATTTGTTTGTACATATCCACCAATTGTTGTAACAATATTGTCAAAATCATGTTTAAATCCTCTAACATTATCATGTAAAATAGTTAATGTTTTATTATATTCTTCGGCATTTTGCAATTTTTGTGTAGTAAAAGCTAAATTCATTACTCTTGTTAAGCTATAAATACTTATCGAAAAATATACTAACATAGATAAGAAACTTAAAAAGGTTATAATTAAAGGAAGATTATCAATGTAATAGACAGTAATTGTAGCTTCTATTAAAAGAGTAAAAATACCAAATCCTAAATTTGCATAAATTATTTTTTTGTTTTTTTTATCTATTTCATCAAACAATGTTATTGAAATATTTTTCTTTTTAAAGAATATATAAATAAAATATACAATCAGATATTGTAAAATCAAATAGATTATACGATATATAGGAATGACAGAGGAATCTTTAAGTGAAATGCTAAAAACTGCTAAATAAGGATTCATTATAAACATACCAACTAATGCAAATACAAGAGTTGGCAATATAAAGGCCAAGATAGTTTGCAATAAATTTGTTTTAAATATAAAATGTATAAGTAATAACATAGAAAAATAGTTAATAATTAAATTAAATGGTGCAGGCAGCATATATGTTACTATAAGACTAATAATAGATATAGATGAGGTATATAAAATTTTTTGTTTAAATGTTGGATATATATTTAATATAACTAAGAAAAGCAACATTGTTAAAATGGCTTCCAATATAGTGAAGGGTATAGATAATATATTTATCAAACATTCATTAGGTGTTGACAAAACATTCCATATATTATTTAGTAGTTCCATAATTTTTCATAACCTCCATAAATTCTTTTTTGTACTTTGGACCAATATTACAAAAACTGTTATCATTAAGAGAAATCGTTAAAGTAACAGGATCAACATCATTAATATTATTTAAATTGACAATATAAGATTTATGACATCTTGTAAAATTTTTAGGCAAAGTTTCTTGAATTTTATTAAAAGAACTATATGTTTCATAATCACGAGAAGAGGTATGAAAAATCAATTTCATACCATCTCTTTTAATATATTGAATTTGTGTTTCATCAATCAGTGTATGTTTATTATCAATCTTAATATATTTCTTTGGTAATCCATAAATATCGTCAAAAAGACGTTTGACGGTATCTTCTAATCTTTCATATGTAATCGGTTTAGCTAAATAATCAAATGTTTTATATTTATATGCAATCATAGCATATTCTAAATGACCAGTTGTAAAAATTAAATAAACATTTTTATTCTTTTTTCTAATTTCTTCGG
Organism: uncultured Clostridia bacterium; assembly: GCA_904419495.1. GTDB lineage: Bacteria > Bacillota > Clostridia > TANB77 > CAG-508 > CAG-269. Next base: position 8,984 of record CAJFRV010000038.1, read on the forward strand.
CTAAATCTAAACCAGTTTTTTGAGATTTTAAATTGATATCTAATAATAAAACATCAATTTGATTTCCATTGTCAAAACAAGCTAGTAAATCTTCAAAATTGTCAAATTTAAAAGAAACTTGACCTTCAAGATTGTTTTTAGTAAATATATTTTCTAAGAGTTTTTCTAATCTATCTAAAATATTTAAATTATCATCGCAAATAACAAAGTTTAACATATATTGCATCCCTCCTAAAATATATGCATTTAACAGTATGTTTCGACAATATAAGAATAATTACCTTATTTTTCCAGTAACAACAATATATTCTAAAAAAAGTATATTGTCAATACTTAAATTGCAAAATTATCTAGCAGTAAAACGATTAATAGTACAATAGACAAAAAGTAAAAAGAAAAGAAGTATTAGTAATTAAGAAAAATGTAAATAAAAAAGTTATGAGTAAAGAGCTGTAGTAAAGGAATCTATATTTTAGTAATAAATTATAAATAAAGTCATAAAATAGAAAGGCATACAAGAATATTTGAATAATAGTTTATAAATAAGGAGGAAATAAAAGGGTAATGAAGAAAAATATAAAAATTGTCAAAAATGGTGCTATTTTAATAATTGCTATCATGATAATTTCTCTAAGTTTATGGATAAAAAATAAAGATGAAGTTGTGAAGACTAATGCAAATGTTAGTAATAAAAAAATTGAATGGGGAATTAAAAGAAATGATAATCATGAACAACCAGATGTAGGAAGTGAAAATAGAAGAATATTGGAAGAAAATAATGGGATTTGTTTAGGAAACAGCGAAACAAAAACAATCTATTTAACTTTTGATGAAGGATATGAAGCGGGATATACGGAAGAAATTTTAAAAATATTAAAACAAAATGATGTGAAAGCTACGTTCTTTTTAACGGCACACTATGTAAATACACAAGAAAATCTAGTAAAACAAATGATAGAAGAAGGACATATTATAGGAAATCATACACCTATTTCCTTAATGTCCGGAGATAATATAAAGGTAAAATGCTAGAGTAATAGCCTATTTAGAGCAATATTAATAATGATATTAAAAATTGGCACTATAAGTGGCACTTTAATGACACTTTAAATGGCACTTTAAAATTCAATAAAAAAATTTTTTAAGTGATATAAAAATATAGTAATTTTAGGAAAATTATGCTATACTAATAATAGTATATAAGAAAACTCGATTTTAATAAAACAACGGACAAGCAATTTAAATAAATTAGATTAATTAATAATAAAGTTAGAAAGAATGGAGAGTGAAAGTAATGGTGTATGAATTTGCTAAATATCCTGATGAAACATTAGTCGTTTTCTCAGATATATAATGGAGAGGAATATATAAGAGTTTCTTTTGAAAGACCAACAGAAAATGGTTTTGATACTGTAGTTTTTGAACTTCCAAGTTATGAGATAGTAGAGCAAGATGGAAATTACAGCGAAGAAGAGATAAAAGAATTTAGAGAGACAGTTGAAAAAGGTGCTCATTTATTCTTTAAATATGCAAGAGAAGGGGGACTTAAATTTGCCTAGTATTTTAGAAATAATGCGGATATAAAATTTATTTTTGGTCAAATGAGAATAGTGAACCTATTCATATTCATATTTCAAAAGGAAAGCCAACACCAAATTCAACAAAAGTATGGTTAACTAAAAGTGGAGGTTGTATTTTAGCTAATAATAATGGACGTACCATTATATTATTTAAAAATAGTTTCAAAATGGAGAGAAAAATATGGAGATGATGAAGTGAAGTTCTATTGTTAGTAAGAGAAGTGGTAATGAAATATATTAGAAACTAACAATATACCGAAGTGGGAACTCTGTATTTTCTCTGTATTATTTTACAGAAAGCAGAGAACTAGAAAACTTGTTTTTCTATGTGTTTGAGAGATACATTCTGTATCTCTTTCCTGCCTTTTATAAAGAACCAATAAAAAAGAAAGAGAGTGATTAGAATTGATGCATGAATATAAAATAATAACTCTATGTGGCTCAATTAAATTTAAA
>CAJFRV010000039.1 GCA_904419495.1 uncultured Clostridia bacterium
TAAATAGTTTAAATCATTGAAATTTGAATCAAATTATAACTTGGAGCTTAAAAATATTGAAATCTAGGGGATTCCCCAGTCAAAAAAACTCATACCATATAAAAATGAAAATTGATTATAAATGAAAAATATGGTATAATATATACATATAGGTTAAGAAAATACAGGATACATAAGAAGAGGAGGGGATGCTTATGAAGAAAGTGTTAAAAGTTCTAGGAATTATAATTGCAATACTAATAGTAACACTAATCATATATTACGCAGTTATACATTTTGATGGCTTCTTAAATAAAGACAACCCAATGACAAGAAGTGAAGTAATTGAATTATTAGAAAAAGGAAAAGAATATCCTAATTATTATTATGCATCAGAATCTAGTTGGATTTTTGGAAGCTTAAATGAAACAAAAACAGAAACATACATGAAAGATAATATTGTAAAAATTGTAGTTGATGGAGAAACATTGGAGTGGACAGATTACAATACAGAAGAACATATTGGATTATTTGAATTGAATGGAAAAGAAACTGCTAGTGTAAGTAACTTAGATAATTTCGAAACAAATGAAGATAGTCAAAGAGGTTTTGATTATTCACTTATCACAAGGGAGGATATATATAATACAGAATTTAAATACTTAGGTAAAAAACAAGTAAATGGCAGAGATACAATACTAGTAAAAGTATGGAATAAAGATGGATTTGAAATGGATTCTACAAAATTTTATATTGATGAAGAAACAGGATTAATCATGAGAAGAGTTGATTATACAGCATTAGGTTTTATCAAAATAGATTGTAATAGAAATGTAAAAATGGATATTGTTACAGATGAGGATATTCAAAGACCAGATTTAGAAGGATATGAAATACTTTAATAATAAGATATAAAGGAAAAGAAGAAAAGATTGAAAAATGCAAATCTTTCTTCTTTTTTCTAATGTATGTATATGATTTTTTTCTTAAAATTCACAATAACATTTGACATTTTTTCTTATCTATATTAATCTATTATAGGCAAGAAAAAATACAAATAAATGAAAGTAAGAAATATACGGAGGAAATAAACAATGGCTAAAAATGTGTTAGAAGTAACAGACTTGAAAGATATGTTAAATAAGACAAGAGAATTATATGGAGACAAACCGGGATACAAAATAAAAATAGGAAAAGGACAATATAAGACATATACACATAATGAAATAAGAGATATGATAAACTATTTAGGAACTGCACTGATTAATTTAGGTCTGAAAGGAAAAAGAATTGGTGTTATTGGAGAAAATAGATATGAATGGGAACTTGCCTATTTATCAGTAGTGTGTGGTGTAGGAATTGTCGTTCCAATGGATAAATCTTTACCAGCAAATGAATTAGAAGAAGTTATAGAGCGTTCAGAAGTAGAAGCTATATTCTATTCTAAAAAATATGAAGAAACTATCAAAAAAATAAAATATAGCGAGAAAAATAAATTAAAACATTTAATTTCTATGGATACAGATATTCATGATGAAGGAATATATTCTGAAAAAGAATTAATAGAAAAAGGGAAAGAATTATTAGACAGTGGAAATAGAGAATATATTAATGCAAAAATTAATCCAGAAGAAATGCGTATTATGCTATTTACTTCAGGGACAACATCAAGATCAAAAGTAGTTGCACTTTCACACAAAAATTTAATTTCAAATGTAATGGATTATGCATCTGTTGTAGATGTAGACTCAAGTGATAGAATATTATCATTTTTACCATTACATCATGTGTATGAATGTACAGTTGGTATGCTAGTTTCATTATATGTGGGGGCAGAAAGAGCTTTTTGTGATGGAATTAGACATATTGTAGAAAATTTGAATGAATATAAAATAACGTATGCAGCATTTGTTCCTGCTATATATGAATTAATGTATAAAAATATATGGAAAATGATAGAGAAAAAAGGAAAAATAGAAGAAACAAAAGAATTGATGCAAGAATATAAAGATAAATCTATGCAAGAGAAAAAAGAAGTCTTTAAAGAAATTCATAATATGTATGGAGGATGTATCAAGTTATTTATTACCGGAGCTGCAGCATTAGATAAAGAAGTAATCGAGACATTTAGAAACTGGGGATTGAACTTGTGTCAAGCCTATGGATTAACAGAAACATCTCCAATTATTGGAATAGAAACAAATGAACATCATAGAATAGGCTCTATTGGAAAACCAATTCCACATGTTCAGGCAAGAATTGATGAAGCAGATGATGATGGAGTAGGAGAACTTGTTGTAAAAGGTCCAAATGTCATGTTAGGATATTACAATGATAAAAAAGCAACAAACAATGTTATGGAAGATGGATGGTTTCATACAGGAGATTTGGCTAGAATTGATGAAGATGGTTACATATTTATTTGTGGAAGAAAGAAAAGTGTTATTGTTTTAAAAAATGGTAAAAATATATACCCAGAGGAAATGGAAGGATTGGTCAATAAAATCGAAGGCGTAAAAGAATCTTTTATTTTTGGAAAACAACAGACAGATGATAAAGATAATATAAAAATACATGTAAAAATTGTATTTGATAAAGATATTATGAAAGAAGCATATAAAGTAGAAAGAGAAGAAGAGGTTTATAGGGTATTAGCTGAAAAAATAAAAGAAGTAAATAGTGTTATGCCAAAATATAAAGCAATAAGGGGAATTATTATTTCAGAAGAACCATTAATCAAAACAACAACTGGTAAAATAAAAAGACAAGCAAATTTAGAATTAATAGAAAACATACTTTAGTATAAAAAGATTGATTTGTTAAATGTAGCAATTCAATCTTTTTTATTTTAATTTTTATAGAAGAATATAATAAAATCTGTTACAATAGGAGTAAAAATAAAGAAATGTTAATTTTAGTTGACAAAGTTCAAAGTTTAGTTGGTAGTATGCAACTAATTTTTACAGTATAATATAATTAAGAAAATTAGAAAGGAGAAAAAGATGAAAAGTAAAGGGGCAAAGATTACATTAATCATTATATTAGCAATAATCGTTATAGTATTGATAAACTTTATGATGTATGCAATTATAAATAAAGATAAAGGATTTAATGTAAAATTTTCATTAATTGCTTTTGGAGATAATACAGAAAAAATATTTGAAAAAGAATATAATCCAGATGAATTAGATCGTATCAATGTAGATGTTTCTTCATCAAATGTAAAGATTGAAAAAGCAGATATTGATAAAATAAAAATTACAGCATATGGAGATAAAGATGAAAAAATTAGAGAAACTATTAATGATAAGGAACTTTCTATAGGCAAAGAGAATACAAAAGTATTTATTTTTGCTATGTTTTACTGGTGTAATGAAGAAATAATTATTCAAGTTCCAAGAGATTGTGATGAAGAATTTAATATACAAACATCAAGTGGAGATATAGTAGCACCTAATTTAGAAAATAATGTTATCAATTTTGAATCATCATCTGGAGATATAAAATGTGGAAATATAAATAATGGGAATCTAAGAAGTTCATCTGGAAATATTTTAATTGGTAATGGGAATGAAGTGACTTTAAAAGCAAATTCTGGAAGTATAAAAGCAGGTGATTTTAACAAATTATCAGCAGAGGCATCATCAGGAGATATAGAAATAGGAACAATAGGAGAAGGAACGATAAAAACATCATCAGGTAAAATATTAGTAGAAGGAGCAAAAAGATTACAAGCAGAAGCATCTTCTGGTGAAATAGATATTAATAAAATAGAAGAATATTGTAATTTAACAACAAGTTCTGGAAGCATAGATATAGATTCTTTGAATTTAACAGAAAAATCTTCTATCAATGCAAAATCTGGGGATGTTGAGATAAAAAATAAAAATGATATATATATTGAAACAGAAACTAAATCAGGAGATGCAGAAGTGAAAGACAATAACAGAATGGCTGAAATTGTATTAAAAATAACTACTACATCTGGAAATATTAAAGTTGATTAGTTTTATATAGATTATTTTTTTTAAAATGATAAAAAGAGGGGGGATTTTATGAAAATAGATAAATGGAAAGTGTTTCAAGCTATTCAGTTATTATTATTTATAGGAGTTAGTATATTTCTTCTTACAAGAAGTGTTGATGGAAGAGGAACAACAAATACTTGGAATGTAAAATTAGTTAGTTTTGCTGTATGGTTAGGATTTTATCTTTTTGTGTTAGCACTTGAATATGGAATACGATTTTTGACAGTGATAAAGAAAAAATAAAAAAGTGATTTTAGTGGAGGGCTATGATGAAAAAAATTTTAATTCACGGATCAGGGCATAAGGCAGATAGTTGGAACAAAGTAATTGCATATATGGAAAATGATAAAGACATACTATGCCCCAATTTAGCTACAATTCTCAATGGGAAAGAAACAAGTTATACTAATTTATATTCTTCTTTTGCAGAATTTTGTAATGAAATAGATGGAAAAATAGATTTATGTGGTCTTTCATTAGGCGGTATATTAGCATTAAACTATGCTATTGATTACCCAGATAAAGTAGAAAAATTAATTTTGATTGGAACACCACATAAAGTTCCTAAAGTAATGTTTAGTATTCAAAATGTAGTTTTTAAACTTTTACCGAAATCTCTTTTTGAAACAATGGCTTTTGATAAAAATAATACTTTTATTTTAGGGAAAACGATGAAAAAATTAGATTTTAGTAATAGAGTTCATAAAGTTCAATGTCCAACATTAGTTATTTCAGGAGAAAAGGATAGTGCTAATATTAAATCAGCATATTATTTATCAGAAAATATAAAAAATGCAGAATTGAAAATTATTGCAAATACTGGACATGTTGTAAATGAAGAAAATCCAGAAGAGTTATCAAAATTATTAATAGAATTTTGGAAAAATGAAGAGCGTTTATAAAAAGTATGGAGAACTTAAATTTATCACAAATTTACAATATATGTGCTGTAAACACAAAAGGAAAAATATCATCTTTTAATATAGAAAAAATGCAAGATCAGTTTTTTTAAATTGATCTATTTTAATAAATGGATATATTAGTTAAATATCTTGTTTTTTGCCTAATAATATGTCATAATGTTGCCTGTAAGAGAGAAAAGAAAGGAGAAAGTGATGATTAAAGTAGAGCATATAACAAAAAAATTTGTTAGAAACAAGAACAAAAAAGAAAAAGAAGAATTTTATGCAGATAATGACATCACCTTTGAGGCAAATGACGGAGAAATTATAGGAATATTAGGACCAAATGGAGCTGGAAAAACAACACTATTAAGAATGATAGCAGGAATATTAGAACCAACAAAAGGAGCAATTACTTTTGATGGGATGAATTACAAAGACAATGAAATTGAAATTAAGCAAAATATCGCTTATCTATCAGGAAACACAAAAATATATGATACATTATCAACTTATGAATTATTAAAGATGTGTTGTGATATATATGGAGTATCTAAAAAGAAAAGTGAAGAAAGAATAAAGGAAATTACAAAAGTATTGGGAATGGAGCGATTTTTATATAATAAAATAGCCAATTTATCAACTGGACAAACTCAAAAAGTAAATTTAGCAAGATGTTTGGTACATAATCCTAAATATTATATATTAGATGAAGCAACAACAGGATTAGATATTATTTCTAGTCAAATTATATTAAACTTCATAAAAGAAGAAAGAGAAAAAGGAAAAACAATACTTTATTCTACACACTATATGGAAGAAGCAGAAAATATATGTGATAGAGTAATCATGATAAATAAAGGAAAAATTATTAAAACTGGAACACCAGAAGAAATTAAGAAGGATACCAATACAACAAATTTAAGAGATGCGTTCTTTGCAATGATTGGAGGTGTTTCAGATGAAGAATAATTTATGGAATATTTTAAAGAAAGAATTAAGAGAACTATTTAGAGATAAAAAATCTCTAGCTATGATGCTTATTATACCAATATTTATACCACTTTTAGTTATTGGAATGTCGGCTTTATTTGAATCACAAGTAAGTAAAGATGTCAGTGAATATAATAAAATTGGTTTCGCATATGAAATGACAGATGTAGAAAAAAGTATAGCAGAGGAAATGGATATTGAAATTATAAATGGAACAGATGAAGAATTAAAACAAAAATATGATGAAGGAGAAATTGACCTTTATATTACAAAGCAAGACAATAAATATATTATAAATACAGATGGTTCTGATAATAGTACATTTGCAAGTAGTTTAATGGAAACATACTTTAATACATACAAACAATATTTGCAACAAAGCTATTTACAAGAGAATAATATAAATCCAGATGAAGTGTTAAATATTATAACAGTTGAAGAAAATGTGATAGAACAAGATAATTACTTTGCAAATTATATTAAAAATTATGCTTTCTTATTCATAATGATGGCAATAACAGTATCTGCTACATATCCTGCAACTGATACAACAGCAGGTGAAAGAGAAAGAGGAACATTAGAAACATTACTAACATTTCCAATAAAGAGTAAAGATATCATTGTGGGAAAATTTTTAGGCGTTACAGTATCTTCAATTATTACAGGAATAATAAGTTTGGGGTTAGCAATCGTATCTTTGGTGGTTACAAAAAATATGTTTTCAATATATGATGGAATAGATGTAATGTATTCGCCAACAACAATACTATTTGCAGTAATCGTAATAATAGCATATTCATTCTTTATAAGTGGATTATGTATTGCTATTGCAAGTACTTCGAAAACATTTAAGGAAGCACAAAGTGCATTGACACCATTAACATTTATCTCATTTTTTCCCGGAATGATTGCATTTATGATGGGAATAACGACAACACCAATACTTTCAATAATACCATTTATAAACTTTACATTAATATTCACAGATATTAATAATGGAGCGATAGATTTGCTAAATATAGCACTAATGACTATATCTACGATTATTTATATAAGTTTAGTATTTGCATATATAATAAAACAATATAAGTCGGAGAAAGTATTGTTTGCCAAATAATATTAATTATAAATATTCTATATTGAAAAATATATAGAATATTTTTTATGCCAAATAATGTATAAGTTAGGCAAATATGCTATAATAAGTCCGAACATATATAATGAGGTGAAAGTTATGAAAAAAATATTAATAGTGGAAGATGATATAAGTATTCGCAAAGAATTAAAAAACTTACTAGATAATGCAGGATTTAATGGAATGATTTTAGAAAATTTTGAAAATGCTTTTGAACAAATAAAAAAAGAACATCCAGATTTAATATTATTGGATATAAATATTCCCAAATTAAATGGAGAAATGCTATTACAAAAGATTAGAAAAGAAAGTAATGTACCAATCATCATGGTAACCAGCAAAAATACAGAAGCAGATGAGGTATTATCTATGAGTTATGGGGCAGATGATTATATAACAAAGCCATATAATCCAACCATTTTGCTTTTAAGAATCAATGCTATCTTTAAAAGAATGGAAAATAAAAATGATATATTAATCTATTATGATTTAGAAGTAGAGCCTAAAAAAGGAATCATGAAAAACAGTACAGAAGAGATAATATTAACAAAAAATGAAATGATTATATTTACATTTTTATTAGCTAATATGGGAAATATTGTAACAAGAGATGATTTAATGACTGATTTATGGAATAACAATGAATATATAAATGATAATGCTTTAAATGTAAATATTAGTAGATTAAGAGCAAAATTAAAAGATTTAGGGTATGAAGATGCCATTGAAACAAGAAAAGGTCAAGGGTATATACTAAAATAATTAGAGAGGGAAATTAAAAATGAGATTCAATAAATATTTAAAAAATAATTTTATTAGTATATTCATATTTATAATAATGATAGCAATTATAGATTTGATGTTAGTATCATTTAAAACCAATGAACAGGCAATAATAGGTGTAAACATAACAGCAATTTCAGGATATATTTTATATATAGTTTATGATTTTGAAAGAAGAAGGAAATTTTATAATAAATTCTTAAATGATTTAGAGTTATTAGATAAAAAATATTTAATTACAGAAATGATAGAAAAACCTAATTTCTATGAAGGTGAAATCTTATATGATGCTTTATATGAAATAGATAAATCTATGGCTGAAAAGATAAAAGAATATAGTATAAGTATGACGGATTTTAAGGAATATATAGAAATGTGGATTCATGAGGTTAAATTACCATTGGCCTCTATCAATTTAATAATACATAATCATAAAGAATTATCAGATAAAAAGATAGTAGAGCAATTAAAAAGAATTGATGATGATGTAGAGCAGGTGCTTTATTATGTAAGAAGTGAAAATGCAGAAAAAGATTATTTAATTAAAGAAACAGATTTAAGTAAAGTGATTTCAAATGTAGCTATGAAGAATAAGGATATATTATTAGAAAACAAAATTGATTTTATAGTTGAGGTAGATAATCAAAGGGTTTTAACAGATTCAAAGTGGCTTGAATTTATTGTAAATCAGATTGTAAGTAACAGTATTAAATACATAAGAAATAGCGTAGAACATTTGATAAAAATAACTGCTGAAGAAAATAATAAGAGTATCATCTTAAATATATATGATAATGGGATAGGAATAGAAAAAAGTGATATACCAAAAGTATTTGATAAAACATTTACAGGAAATAATGGAAGAAAAATAGAAACATCAACAGGTATGGGCTTATATATTACAAAACAACTTTGTAAAAAGCTAGGACATAAAATTACAATAGATTCAAAAGAAAATGAATATACCAAAGTAAGTATTTTATTTAATAAGGATGATTTTTTAAATATAGCAAAGTAACATTACAGAAATGTAATGTTTTGTAATTTTAGAAGAAGGACAAACAAAGATAAATTCTCTATAATGAAAATGAAAGGAGAGGGTGAAAAGATGTCAAATATATTGAAAATTGATAAAGTAGAAAAGTATTATGGTAATAAGTCAAGTTTAACAAAGGCTTTAGATAATTTATCATTTGAGGTAGATAAAGGTGAGTTTGTTGCAATCATGGGTGCATCAGGTTCAGGAAAGACCACACTTTTGAATTGTATATCTACAATTGACAAAGTAACTTCTGGACACATTTTCGTTGGAGGAGAAGATATAACAAAATTAAAAGGAAATGCCTTAAACAAATTTAGGAGAGAAAAATTAGGATTTATATTTCAAGATTTTAATTTATTGGATACATTAACTGCTTATGAAAATATATCTTTAGCACTTTCTATTCAAAATAAAAAAGCAAAAGAAATAGATATGAAGGTAAAAGATGTAGCTAGCAAATTAGGAATAAAAGAAGTATTAAATAAATATCCTTATCAAATGTCAGGAGGACAAAAACAAAGAGTAGCATCAGCAAGAGCTATCATAACTGATCCACAAATTGTTTTAGCAGATGAACCAACTGGAGCATTAGATAGTAAATCTTCAAGAATGTTATTAGAAAGCTTTGACTATTTAAATGAAAAATTAGATACAACCATTTTAATGGTTACACATGATAGTTTTTGTGCTTCTTATGCAAGTAGAGTGATTTTCATTAAAGATGGTAAAGTATTCAATGAAATTATAAAGGGAAACAGTACAAGAAAGGAATTCTTTGACAAGATTATAGATGTTGTAACCTTGCTGGGAGGTGAGGAAAATGACAACGATTAAACTGTCTTTTAGAAACATTAAAAAAAGCTTTAAGGATTATGCAATCTATTTTTTTACATTAATATTAGGTGTGGCAATATTTTATGTGTTTAATAGTATTGAAAGTCAAACAGTATTAATAGAGGTAACAGAAAGCACTTATGAAGTTATTGATATGATGACAACTATGATTTCAGCTGCAAGTGTATTTGTAGCATTTATTTTAGGATTTTTAATAATATATGCAAGTAGATTTTTAATGAAAAGAAGAAACAAAGAATTTGGTATATATATGCTACTTGGAATGAGTAAAAGAAAAATATCAATGGTACTATTTTTTGAAACAATCTTAATTGGTATTATATCATTAGCTGTTGGGTTAGGACTTGGAGTATTGCTTTCACAACTTATGAGTATGTTAGTTGCAAATATGTTTAAGCAGATATGACAAAATATCAATTTATATTTTCAGCTGATAGCTGTATAAAAACATTAATTTATTTTGGAATAATGTACGTAATAGTAATGTTATTTAACGCAATAAATGTAGGAAGATGCAAACTAATTGATTTAATACAAACAAGCAAAAAATCTGAAACAGTAAAAATGAAAAATCCATTACTTTGTACTATTGTTTTCATTATATCTGCAATAGCTTTAGGGTATGCTTATTATATGGTAACAGGCGGAATAAATGAAACAGTTAAAACACCAGAGGATATTTTAAAGCCAATAGTAATTGGTGCAATATCAACATTTTTTATATTCTGGTCTTTATCAGGGCTAATTTTAAAAGCCGTTATGACTATGAAGAATTTATATGTAAAAGGATTAAATACATTCACGTTTAGACAAGTAAGTAGCAAAATAAATACAACAGTATTTTCAATGACAATTATATCTTTAATGCTATTTGTAACAATATGCGTGTTATCAAGTTCCCTATCATTAAAAAATTCTATGACAGCAAATTTAGACGAACTTGCACCAGCAGACATTCAATTAACGATTTCAGTTAAAGATGATGACTGGTTAGATCAAGGATATAATGAAAAACAAATAGAAAATTCTAAATTAGGTGTTAGAAAAAATTTAGAAGCCTTAAATTTTAATATAGATAATTATTTTAATGAAAGTGTAGAATATAACATTTATCGAACAAAAGATTTAGTATTTGATGATACATTAGGAGATAGCAAAAAAGAAGTAGAAGAAAGCTACTTAACATCTATGATACCTTATTCAGTAGAAGAAATGATTATGACTATAAGTGATTATAACAATGTAGCGAAAATATATAATAATGAACAATATACTTTAAATGACAACGAATATATGATAATAGCAGATTATGATTCAATGGTTCAAATTAGAAACATTGCACTAAAAAATAATGAAGAAATAACTGTTTTTGGACATACTTTAAAACCTAAATATAATGAATGTAAAGATGGATTTGTAGATATGTCAAGTTCTGGAATTATAGTAATACCAGATAATGTAGTAGATGAAAATTATAAGGCATATAATTCAATTATTGGAAACTATAAAACAGAATCTATGGATGAACAAAGAAATATAGAAGAAACAATAAAAGGTTTAATAAATAATCCACTTTCAGAACAATATAATTTACCAACAATTAATACAAGATTAGATATAAGTGAAGCAAGTATTGGACTTGGTGCATTAGTAACATTTTTAGGATTATATTTAGGAATAGTATTCTTGATAGCAAGTGTTGCTATTTTAGCACTAAAAGAATTAACAGAAAGTACAGACAATAAAGAAAGATATAAAATGCTACGAAAATTAGGAGCAGATGAGAAAATGATAAATAAATCTCTATTTAGACAAATAGCAATATTCTTTATGTTCCCA
>CAJFRV010000040.1 GCA_904419495.1 uncultured Clostridia bacterium
TAACAAGATATATGAAATTTGAAAATGATTGTAATATTTATAAAGATGAAGAAAATATAGAACATTATCCATTATTTATGATTATGTTTATATAGATTAGACTAGAGGTCGCAATTAGCGACCTCTAAAACATTTTACAACTCAATTTTAGGCTTATACTTCTCGAGCCACATATTCACATGGCAAAGATAAGCCATAAGCTGAGGCCCAGTCATTGGATGTCAGAAATTAACACGAGGTTATATTACTAGAAAGAGTAAGAAATTTCAAGAAGTATAAATCTTACATTTTTAAGTAATATATTTATTGTGATTACCTAAAATAAATTATAAAAGGAAGAAATAATGATAAGTAAAAATAACGAAAATGAAAATATATAAAAGAAATCAAAAGATAACTATAAAGTTATTCGTACATTTAATAAGAATGGACCAACTTTTCAAGAAGTCATGGAAAAGATATTTCTTATGAAATTAAATGATTTAGATAAAAATAAATATTAGAAAAAACACTTGACAAATACGAACGAATGTTTTAAGATATAACATACAATAATATCATAAATATTGTAACAATATACTAAAAAGCAATAAAAAATACGAATATGTTATTATAAGTAAATATTACAAGGAAAGTGATAGTTATGGAATTTGAAAAATCAAAGCTAATAGAATTAAAAGAAAAATTTGATTCTATTATCAATACGGAAGAAAAAGACAATATAGAATTTTGGTATTGGGTTACAAAAGATGGGAAAATTTTATTGAAACGATAAAAAAAGCAATGCAATCTTGTGAAAATGCTGGTATAGAAGTTGATAACCATTTTCGTGAGGTTACGAAAATGGTACAAATAGGATCAGGTGCAAGAAGAAATTTACAAGACTATATGCTAACAAGATATGCTTGTTATTTAATCGCTCAAAATGGAGATTCTAAAAAAGAAGAAATCGCATTTGCTCAAACATATTTTGCAGTACAAACTAGAAAACAAGAAATAATTGAGGACAGGATAAGACTAATGAATCGATTAGAAGCAAGAGAAAAACTAAAAGAATCTGAAAAGCAGTTATCTAAAAATATTTATGAAAGAGGAGTGGATGATTTAGGATTTGCAAGAATTCGTTCGAAAGGAGATTCTGCGTTATTTGGTGGATTAAATACAATGCAGATGAAAGCAAAATACGAAGTAAAAGAAAATAGACCTCTTGCAGATTTTTTACCAACATTAACAATTGCAGCAAAAAATCTAGCAACAGAAATGACAAATTACAATGTGACTGAAAAAGATATGTATGGAGAAGAAAGTATAACTGATGAGCATGTAGATAATAACTTAAGTGTAAGAAATATGTTAAATAAAAGAGGCATTAAACCAGAAAATTTAAAACCAGCAGAAGATTTAAAGAAACTAGAAAGAAGAGTTAAGTCAGAAAGTAAAAAAATAGCTGATAGTAATCAATTGCCTAAAAAAAATAAATAAAATATCAAGGAGAAAGAAATGGAAAGATTTAAATTAGTAACAGCGGTACATTTAATATTAATAGAGGATAAAAAAATATTATTACAAAAAAGATATAATACAGGATATGAAGATGGGAATTATAGTATTGTTGCAGGTCACATAGATGGCAATGAAAGTGTAATAAAAGCAATGCAAAGAGAAGCACTAGAAGAAGCAGGGATAAAAATAAAGGAAGAAGATTTAGAAATTGTTCATGTTATGCATAGAAAAACACCTGATAGAGAAAGCATAGATTATTTTCTTACTTGTAAAAAATATGATGGTAAGATTAAAATTATGGAAAAAGACAAGTGTGATGAATTAAAGTTTTATAAATTAGATGAATTACCAATTAATGTAATTCCATATGTAAAAAAAGGGATAGAAAACTATCTAAATAATGAACCATTTTCTATATATGGTTGGTAAAAAATATGAAAACTTGAGGTCGCAATTTGCGACCTCAAAACATATTAAATTTCAATCTTAGGCTGATACTTTTCAAGCCACATATTTACTTGGCAAAGGTATGCCATAAGCTGAGGACCAGTCATCAATTGACCAAACCAAGGTCTAGAAAAGCTAGAACCATTTGTATCTAATATTTCTAAGATATATTCTCTATTTAATAAATCATTAATCGGTGCATTTGGATTTTGCATAATATTTGTCAGCATATCTTTTACTTTAGCCAAATACGTAGGATTATGTGTCTTAGGATATGGAGATTTTTTTCTATCTACAATTTCAGCAGGTAAAAAGTCTCTACAAATATAACGAAGTAATCCTTTTTCTCTGCCATTTAAAGCCTTCATTTCCCAAGGAATATTCCATACATATTGTGCCAGTCTGTAATCGCAGAAAGGAACACGAAGTTCAAATCCATTATACATAGCCATTCTATCAGAACGGTCTAGTAATGTTTGCATAAACCAATTTAAAGTTAAATAAGAAATTTTTCGCTTTTCAGTAGTTTCTTTAGAGTCTGTTTCTAATATTTCGACCTCTTCTAAACTTTCATTATAACGAAAATCTATATATTCTTTCAAATCTATTTTTTTACTTAAAGAAGGATTTAATAGTTTTTGTCTTTCAGTAATTGCAATTGACCATGGGAATGTTCCACTATTTAAAGCATCTTCTCTAAAAAACCAAGGATAACCTCCAAAAATTTCATCAGCACATTCGCCAGTTAAAGCAACCGTTTTTTCAGGTTTTACGTGTTTACAAAATAATAATAAAGAAGAATCAATATCTGCCATTCCGTGGCATATCTCTGGCAATCATACTATCATATAAATAAGAGGCGAGTTCTGGAGTATCAATTACAATATTATGATGTTTTGTATGCAGATTTTTACACATTAAGTTTATATAATAATTATCTGAATTTGGTTGAAAATCACTTTTTACAAAGTTTTTATCATTATCTACATAATCAATTGAATAAGTATCTAAAGGTGGTAATTTTTCTTTTTCATAATAATCTGCAGCAAATTTTGTAATGATACTAGAATCTAACCCACCAGATAAGAAGGTACATAATGGAACATCCGAAACCAGTTGACGTTCAATTGCATCTTTTAATAGATAACGAACCTTATTACAAGTTTGTGCTAAATTGTCTATATGTTCTTCTGAATGTAACTTCCAATATCGTTCTATCTTTAACCCATATTCATTGAAAATAGCAAAATGTGCAGGTTTTAATTCATAGATGTTTTTAAAGACTGTTGTACCGGGCGTATGGCTAGGAGCAATTCCCAATAATTCCGATATACCTTGAGAGTTCAAAACTTTTTGAATACCGGGATATTCAAAAATTGCTTTAATTTCTGAAGCAAAGATGAAAGTATTATTAAATATAGAATAAAATAGAGGTTTTACACCAAAATGATCTCTTGCCATAAATAATTCATTAGTTTTGGAATTCCAAATGACAAAAGCAAATATACCATTTAGATGATGAACAATCTCTTTTCCAAAATAAATATAACCTTTTAAAATTACTTCTGTATCACAATGTCCTTTAAATGTAAACCCATTTTGCACTAAAATTTCTCGGAGTTCTTTCGTATTATATATTTGTCCATTATAGCAAATGACGTAATCGCCATAAGATGTATGTTCTATCATTGGCTGTTTTCCACCATCAGGATCAATGACAATTAATCGTTTATGTGCTAAATAGGCATTATCTGAAACAAAGTAACCATCTTCATCAGGTCCTCTTTTGGATAATGTACCATTCATATTTTTTAAAATTGTTTTAGAATTTTCACTTAATTTTTCTTTTATATTCACAAAACCAGTAAAACCACACATGTATTTTATACCTCCAATCTATATATCATATGCAAAAAAAGAAATAAAATTTATTGATTTTTAAAAAAAATTATTATAGACTTGATATGGTGAGAAATATGAAACAAAGAGTAATATTAAGAAATATAATAAAGCATTTTATATTAATAACTAAACATAGATGGATAGTCTTAAAATTATGTTGTAGAGTAGGCTTGCCATGGAGAGGAATTGTACATGATTTATCGAAATATTCTCCAACAGAATTTTTTGAGAGTATAGAATATTATGAAGGAAATCGATCACCAATTGTAGGAGCAAAAAAAGATAAAGGATATTCTGAAGCTTGGCTTCATCATAAAGGAAGAAATAAACATCATTGTGAATATTGGGTTGACATGAATGCACCAGATAAAACACCAATTATGCCATATAAATATACAGCAGAAATGATTTGTGACAAATTAGCAGCAGGAATCATTTATCAAGGAAAAAATTGGAACAAAGAATATCCCATAAATTATTGGAAGAAAGAAAGAGAAAAAGCCCAAATGAATGAAAACTTAAAAGATTTATTGACAGATTTTTTTATGCAAGTAAGTGTAGATGGTATTGATAAAGTATTAACTAAAAAAAATATACAAGGATTGTATAAAAAATATTGTGCCAATAGTTGACAAAAAATGAAATTACTTGTATAATCTTATAGTGACTAAAAATTAGTGAAATACAATAACAATGGATATATACATATATCTTAAGCAAGGAGGGATTTAGATGGCACAACCAAAAAGAAGATGGTCTAAAGCAAGAACACATGCAAAAAGATCAACATGGAAAAAGGAACAACCAGCATATACAACTTGTCCACATTGTCACGAACCAGTAATGCCTCATAGAGTATGCAAAAACTGCGGATATTATGATGGAAAAGAAGTAATTGCAAAAAAAGAAAATGAAGATGCATAATTTAAGGGGAAAGTAGTGCTTTTTTGAAGTACTATTTTTTGTTATTTTACAATATATGGCGATACATATATTCTAAATATATAGCCTAGTATTATATAGGAGGTATATTATGCCAAAATCTACTTTTTATAATTTAAATGAAGAAAAAAGAGAAAAAATTGAAAAAGCACTAAAAAAAGAATTTAGTAGAAATACGTTTGAAAAAGCATCTATTAGTAACATTATAGAAGAAGCGAATATACCAAGAGGCAGTTTTTATCAATATTTTGAAGATAAAGATGATGCTTTAAAATACATTATAGGAAATTTCTTAAATGATGAAAAAAAACAAATCAAAAAATTATTAATAGAGCATGATGGCGATATATTCTACACAACTTTAGATTTATATTCGTATTTTATAGATAGAAGTTATAATGAAACAGAAGTAAAGTTATTTCAGAATATTATTAATAAGTTAAGGAATGAAAATGTAAACATCTATAAAGATATAAAACGAAGTGAATTTACAAAAATTAAAAATATGGATAAAGATAATTGCTGTATAAATACAAGCCAATTAAATATACAAAACGAGGATGATATAGAATATATGTTGAGAATATTAACATGTATTTTAAGGGCAGAAATTATTGATGTAATGCATAAGAAAGTCTCAAAAGAAGAACGGAAAAGATCAATTATCTAGGCAAATAGAAATATTAAAAAAAGGAATGACAAAATAATACAATTTTTTTAAAAAAATCTGTACATTTTATTTTTTTTATGATATGATTTCTAAGAACAAATACAAAAGAAAGAGAGGAGATACAAATGTTTGAAAAATTTTTAAAAAGGACAAACTGGACAGACATTGTAATATCTATATTGTTTGTAATATTAGGAGCATTACTAATTGTAAAACCTGCTGAAATGATGTCAGTAATATCTATTCTTTTAGGGATGGTATTATTTGTAATAGGATTTTTAAAATTAGTAGATTATTTTACATCAAAAGATAAAGAAGATTATCTTTTAACAATGGCATTAGTCTCAGCTGTATTAGGAGTAATTGTTCTATTTTGCTCAGATGCTATAACAGGTATATTTAGAGCAGTATTAGGAATATGGATTATTATAGCAGGAATCAGAAATTTTCAAACAACTTTAGTTTGGAAAGAAGTAAAATCAGGACTTTGGACAGTTACATTATTATGTGCGATGCTTATGATTGTTGCAGGAATTGTCATATTAGTAAGTACAACATTAGCATTTAGAATTGTCGGAATTGTTATTGTTGTTTATGCTGTATTAGATATTATTGCAAGATCAATATTCATAAAAAAAATTCAAGACTATTTAGACAAATAAGAATGAAATGAAAAATGAAACAAATCCAAATTATTAGACGAGAAGTTTAATGGTTTGGATTTTTTTTATTGAATAAGGAAAAAATATCTTGACATATACCGGGTGGGGGTATATAATCTTTTTGAGAGGTGAGAAAAATGGAAAATAATTGTTGTATTTCTGATAAGAAAACATATAGAGATGAGGAAGAAAAGAAACAGATAACTAAAAGGTTAAATATCATTGAGGGTCAAATTAGAGGAATTAAACAAATGATTGAGGATGACAGATATTGTGATGATGTTTTAACACAAATGTTAGCTGTGAATAAAGCTTTAGAAAGTTTAGAAAATATAATCTTAGAAAAACATTTAGAAAGATGTATAGCAAAACAAATAAAAGAGGGGCATACAGAAGTAACAGAAGAGATCATGAATCTGTTTAAAAAGATGAGATAAACAGTAATTTATTTTTTTGAAAATAAAAATATCTATAATTCATAATAAAGAAAGGAAAGGTGTTAAATATGAAAAAGGTAGAAATTAAAATTGAAGGAATGCATTGTGAAGGATGTTCAAAGCGATTAACAAAAGTATTAAGTAATGTCGAAGGGGCAAATACAGTAGAAGTTAGTTTAGAAAATAAATTAGCTGATATAGAATATGATGAAACAATTGCAAAATTAGAAGATTTTTATGAAGCAATTGAAGATGCTGGATTTGAAGTTGTAAAATAAACCTAATCTTGTTGTATACAAAATAACAAAAAAGGAGGAACATAGTTTGAAAAAAGTTCTTTTAAAAATAGATGGAATGACATGTAGTGCTTGTTCTAATGGATTAGAAAAATTTTTAAATAAACAAAAAGGAATTAAACAAGCTTCCGTCAATCTTGTTATGAATAATGCAAGTATCGAATATGATGAAAAATTATTAGATATTCCACAAATAGAAAAATTTGTAGAAAAGGCAGGATTTGAAAGTTTAGGAATTGATAAATTAGAAAAAGAAAAAAAGAAAGCATCAAATGAAAAATATAAATTAATCGGCTTGACCATACTAGCTATTTTAATTTTATATATTTCTATGGGGCAAATGATAGGATTACCTATTTTTAAAATTTTGGATATGCATCATAATCCAATTAACTTTTCAATTATACAATGCATTTTATCGATAATTGCCATATATTTAGCAAAAGATATTATAAGAAATGGATATAAGAATTTGATACATAAAACGCCTAATATGGATACATTAGTGGCTTTAGGTGTTATTAGTAGTTTATTGTATAGTATCTATAATACCTATCAAATATTTACAGGAAATGAAGAAGCTGTTCACCATTTATATTATGAATCAATTGTGATTATCCTCTTCTTTATAAAAATTGGAAAATATGTAGAAGGAAGAAACAAAGACAAAACCAAAGAAGCAATACAAGATTTAATGATGATTACACCAAATTTGGCAACAATTGAAAAAGAGGGAAAACAAAAACAAGTCACATTAGATGAAATACAAAAAGGAGATATTGTTATTTGCAAACCCGGGGAAAAAATTGCAGTAGATGGAGAAATTGTTGAAGGTATCACACATATTGATGAAGCTTTTATTACAGGAGAAAGTGTTCCTGTAAAGAAAATAACAGGAAATAAAGTAATTGCAGGAAGCATGAATTATGATGGTAGTATAAAATATAAAGCAGAAAAAATTGGAAAAGAATCAACCGTATCAGAAATTGTTAGAATGGTTGTAGAAGCAACAAATACCAAAGCACCAATTGCAAAAATAGCAGATACAATCAGTGGCTATTTTGTACCCGGTATTATTTTAATTGCAATTTTGTCTAGTATCATATGGGGAATATTGGGCAAAGATGTTGGTTTTATCATTAATATTTTCATAACTGTATTAGTCGTAGCTTGTCCTTGTAGTCTAGGATTAGCAACACCACTTGCTATTGTAATGGCTTCAGGCTTAACAAGTAGAAAAGGAATATTAATAAAATCAAGTGAAGCTTTAGAAAATGCACATAAAATAAAAACAATTGTATTTGATAAAACAGGAACATTGACCAAAGGACATCTAAGCATATCAAAAATATATAATTATAGTGATTTAAAAGAAGAAGAAATCATAGAAGCAGTAGCCAGCATAGAAAATCATTCAGAACATCCAATAGCAAGAGGAATTGTAAAATATGCAGAAGAAAAAAAGATACAAATGAATTCTAAAACAGTGACAGATTTTAAGAATATTTCAGGATATGGAATAGAAGCAAATTATAATGGAGTAACTTATCTTATTGGAAATAAAAAATTGATGTTAGAAAATCATATTAATATTGATAAAACTATAAAAGAAAATGAAATAAATGATGATGAAACTTTAGAAAATGATGGGAATAGTATTTTATTTGTAGTAAAAGAACAGACTTTAATTGCTTTAATTGGTGTAAAAGATATTATAAAAGAAAATGCAAAAGAAGTGATTGATAAACTAAAAGAACAAAACATATCCACAGTTATGCTAACAGGAGATAATGAAAAAACGGCAAAAACAATTGGAAAAATAATTGGAATAGAAAATGTGATTGCAGGCGTTGTACCAAAACAAAAGGCAGAAGAAATCACAAAACTTAAAGAAAATGGATTAGTTATGATGTGTGGAGATGGCATTAATGATAGTATTAGTCTAGTGAAAGCAGATATAGGTGTTTCTGTTGGAAGTGGTACAGATATTGCCATGGATAGTAGTGATGTTGTTTTAATGAAGGACAATTTAGACAAAATTAATGACTTGATACAAATTAGTAAAAAAACAATGCGTATTATTAAACAAAATCTATTCTGGGCATTTTTCTATAATATCTGTATGATACCAATTGCAGCAGGTGTATTAATTCCATTGGGGATAACTATGAATCCTATGTTTGCAGCCTTTAGTATGACAATTAGTAGTGTAACAGTTACATTAAATAGTTTAAGATTAGTAATTATCCCCCGGCTAAGCCGGGGGCTTTTTACTCATAACGCCTAAAAGGCTATGTTACAAGCAGAGCCTCAAGGCTCATAGCTGTTCCGACGC
>CAJFRV010000041.1 GCA_904419495.1 uncultured Clostridia bacterium
GCCCCGCGGCGAGCAGAACTCAAGATTGTACATATGGTGAAATATTCGCTAATAAAATAAAGCTATTTTTTAGTGAAATATTCAAAAATTATTGACATATCTTTATTGAATTTTTTTTTGTTTCATTATATAATAAAATATATGCGGGTATAATTTAGTGGTAGAATGTCATGCTTCCGACCTGATAGCGTGGGTTCGATTCCCACTACCCGCTCCAAATTATAACAACTTACGAACTATAAGGTTTGTAGGTTGTTTTTTTATATATAAACTAAAAATGTTCTCTTTCTAGAAAGGATGACATTTTTTTATGCTAAATGAACAAGTCTTTGAAAGATTAACAAGTATGGAATATAAATTATTAGAACATGATAAAAAATTTGAAGAAGTTTTTAATCAACTACAATTTGAAGAAAACATTAAACAGAGAATATTTTTTCAAGGACAAATATATGATACCTATAGTCTTATTGTCGATATTATAAAAAAAGCAAGTAAGAAGATTTTGATAATAGATAATTATGTTGATGATAGTATATTAAAGATGTTAACTAAAAAGAAGAAGAATGTAGAAGTAGTTATTTTAACATCTAACAAAAGTAATATTCAAAATATAGATATTCAAAAATTTAATAAAGAATATCCTATTCTAAAAATTTCTAAAACAAATAAATTTCACGATAGATTTATTGTTTTAGATAATGAAGAAATGTATCATTTAGGAGTTTCTATAAAGGATATGGGCAAAAAATGTTTTGGATTTAATAAAATAGAAGATAAAGAGATTATAGGAAAAATAATTAATCAGTAAAAGGTTTTATGTAAAAAGTGGAAAAATAGAATAATATGTGCTATAATTATAAAGTATTGATGGATTCCATCATATCGTATAAGTTATAGCATGGTGGTAGCTTTAACAAATTCTAAAATAATAATTTAGGAGGAATTTATAATATGATAAATATAAATATTTTGTTTCCAAGAGAAAAAAGGCGGATTATAAAAGAAATCTCTGATAAAATCAAAAGTAAATACAATAAAGAGGTTAAACGCTTTAAATTTCAGCATGTAGGAGATGAAAAAGTTTATCTGTATGCTTTTCTTGAGGATAGAACACCCTTGTACATAACTGCCACGATGGTTGACATTGCTGGCAGTATGACTATATGTGATGATATGTCATTTTAAGAAAAATGCTCTCTATTACCACCATGGAGAGTTTTTATTTAACAGAAATTAAATCTTACAAGTAATAAATAGAAAATAAAATTTATATTGAAAAAATATATAAATTTATATATATAATATTTTAGAAAGAGAACAAGAAAGTTCGTAACCTATAGCTTAGTGGCTCCATTAAGTAAAATCGTCGCACTTTTGCGAAATATTCATAAATCAACTGTAAAGAGTTGATTTTTTTGTATCTTTTCATTATGTCAGTTTATGAAATTCTATTTTATTATTATCTTTTTAGCAAACTTGAAATTATGTAAATCACATGATATAATAGTCGCATTAAGTTAAAATACTTATGTACTAAATTATTTACTCAAATCGACACTATTAACCAAGAATAAAAAAGGAGAAAACATGATGACAAAAAAAGAAATCGATCAATATGAAATCAAACGGAAAGAAGCAATTTTAGAAACTCTTCCAGAAAGATACTATTCAGCAGATGAAGTAGACGGACCTAAAATCAATGCGTATGCATTGCAGTTCAATGCACCCACAGATTGCTATAGGGAACTATTAGTTTCTTATATGCCAATTATTCCATTACTAAAAAAACAAGTAAAGCTCGAAGAAGCTGATTATATTCTTTATGCACATGGCTATGCTAGATGTGATGATTTATCAGATTTAGTATGCGATAACTTAAGGCAACTAGCTTCTTTGAGAAAAAAAGGTGCAGAAATTATTGTTTTAGGAAAATCTGCAAATGCAAAAAATATCTTAAATGGAGAAATCTCTAACATTACATTTGTTGGAGATCATTATGCAGAATATTTAGGGAAAAGATTCGGCTTTCCAGAAATGAAAGAACAATATGTGGTTTATGACGATTATTTACGGCAACTGAATGTATGGCCAGTAGATGGTTGTAATAACCGATGTGGTTTCTGCAGAAGAAGCTATATGTATATTCGATATGAAAGTCAAAAATATACTTTCATAAAGAATCAACTTGACTGGTATCAAGAACATGAACCAGAAAAAATGAAACATATTAGCTTAAGAGCAGAAAACTTAACAGAGTATGGAATCGATCTATACGGAAAACCTATGCTTCATAGAATCATCACACTAATTGATTCATATGAAGCCGTAGAAAACATTACTCTTGACATAGGCATGTGTATAGGAGAAATTACTTCAGAAATCTTAGATGCACTTTGCAAATCCAAAAAGATAACAGAAATTGGCTTAAATCTAGAAACTGCAAGTAATAGGCTTCTTAAGCTAATAGGAAAAAAACATACTTGTCAGCACGCAATAGAAATATTTAGTAAACTTAGAGAAGCCAATCCTAAGATTGCTATCGAAAGTACTGTAATGATAGGTTTACCAACTGAAACCATATCTGATATGTACCGATTAGTGAATTTAATTCATACTGTATGGCCAGATTATCTTCACATTAATTATTACATCCACTCTCCCAGAGCTGCTTTAAATAAATATCCACAATTAACCGAATCTCAGAAAGAATATCATTTAAAAATATTCTTAAATTTGTTAACTTCAAAAAAACCAAGACATGAGTATAAATTCATTGAACTTCATCCTTGCATTTATCTACATCACCATTTTATATGGGGAAAAAAACGTAAATCTAGAAAATTTATAAAAATGAAAATGAAACTAGATGAGCTTTCTAAGCTAAATAATGATTTTCCCTATCTAATGCCGAGTCGTACTGTAAGGATAATGTTTCATAAAAATGCTACGGATAAAAAATACTTGGTAAGATGGTGGAGAACTATTTGAGTAAGTCTAACTATCGCTACAATGTTAAAGCAATATGCTATTGTTAGAACTAATTAAAAAAAGCTCTAAAGATTGAAAGAATATAATCTTTAGGGCTTTTTTATATTATCCATTAATAACATAAACTCTCTTATAAATAAATCGAATAAAATAGAAATGAACAATCACATTTTTTCATTTTCTCCCCTATTATTTATCGAATGCTTAAAAATTTGTAAAGGATAATTTTTATATTGTAAATAAAAAATAGTATGATATAATTAAATTATATGAAAGTAATAAACTTTGGGAGGAATTATTATGAGTAAAGAAAATGAAAAAACATTAGAAGTGTATAAAGAAAAAGCACATTTATATTTATCTAATAGTATAGAACATGATAAACTTGATCCAAAAAGAGCTAATCAAAAACGTGAAAAATTAGAAAAATTAATCACATCAAATTTTTCATCATTACCAGAACATGCAAAAGTTTTTGAAATTGGTTCAGGAGATGGATCAAATGCAAAATTTATTCAAAGTTTAGGTTTTGATGTAACAGCAAGTGATACAGCTGACGACTTTATAAAAGCCACTCAAAATCAAGGCTTGAAAACAATTAAGTTTAATGCACTTGAAGATTCTTTTCCAGAAAAATATTCTGCTGTTTTCTGTTGGAGAGTTTTTGTTCATTTTACCAAAGAAGATGCTTTAAAGATAATACAAAAAGTTTATGATTCACTTGAAGATAATGGAGTTTTTATTTTTAATGCAATGAACCGTGAAATAAAGAATACTGACAATGAATGGGTAGATTTTGAAGGTGAATATCATATGGGGGCTGAACGTTATTACCATTATTTTTCACAAAAAGATTTAGATGATATGATTCAAAAAACAAATTTCAAAATCGAAAACTTCCATAAAGACGGTGGAGACAAGAACAATAAATGGTTAGTATACGTTTTAAGAAAATAAATATTTAAAGGATACTTATATTTATCCTTTCTTCTTTACATGATTAACTAATAAATGTGAAATTTTTAGAGAAATTTGTAAAAATATGTACATTCTTGTAAAAATATGATACAATATATTACATAATTAAATATTTAGTTATTAGAGTAGAAAATAAATCGTTAAGACTTAGTAGACGGGAAGTTGTTACTAAGGCAAAAGTATTTAATACTTGCGTATCTATTTTCGCATTCCGCTAATAAAGATTTGATGGATTGACTCCTATTCTTTTAATGCGGAAATTAAATAGAAGGGAGATTTTTTTATGCGAAAAAACAAAAAAATTATTTTAGCAGCTATTTTGCTAGCATTACTAATCATTTTATCTAGGTTTTTATCTGTAAAAACACCAATTATCAAAATTAGTTTTTCATTTGTTCCAACTATGCTTTGTGCTATTTGGCTTGGTCCAAAATGGACAGTTCTTGTTAATGTACTAGGAGATTTAATAGGTGCTACTCTATTCCCATCTGGTGCTTTCTTTGCAGGCTATACCATTAGTACTGCTATTGCTGGATGGATTTATGGAATATTACTTTACAAAAAAGAGCCAGATTCTTTTACTAACAAACAATTTATTGTTAGAACTATTATTTCTGTACTTTTAGTTACGGTTATTGTCAACATGGGACTAAATACATTATGGACAAGTATTACTTCTGGTAAAGCTTTTATGGTATTGTTTGCAACAAGAATTGTTAACCAACTAATTATGGCACCAATTCATGTAATTGTCATTCTATTTATTGAAAAAATATTAAGAAAACCATTTGATAAATATATAAGGAGTAACGATGATTAACATAGAAAATGTATCTTTTAAATATAAAAATAGTAATTATATTTTAAAAAACATAAACTTTTCAGTAAATGATGGTGAAGTAATCGCTATTGTTGGAAAAAATGGATCAGGAAAATCAACTCTTGGAAGATTAATCTCAGGTATCACAAAATTGAAAGAAGGAACTATAACAATTGATAATATAAATATTTCTAAAGATGTGAAAACTGTTAGAGAAAAAGTAGGTATAGTTTTTCAAAATCCAGAAAATCAAATTATTTTTAATAATATCTATGATGAATTATCTTTTTCTCTTAGAAATTTAAACAAAGAAGAAATTGAAAATCGCATATCAACTTCTTTAAAACAAGTTGATATGTTTGATTTTAAAGATAAAGATTTGTATACTTTATCTTTAGGACAAAAGCAAAGAATTATGATTGCAGAAATTTTAGCCAAAAATCCAAAATATATTATTTTAGATGAACCTACAACAATGATCGATAGTTATGGTAAAGAAAAAATACATAACATTATCCTAGATTTAAAACAAAAGGGTTACACCATTATCTGTATTACTAATATTTCAGATGAAATTTTGTTAGCTGATAGAACTTTAATTCTAGATAATGGTGAAATTGTAGCTGAAATAAAGAAACAAGAATTAATAGATAAATATGATATTTTAGAAAAATATAGTATAAAAATCCCTACTCTTCTTAGTATTTTAGTAAAGTTAAAAACAAATGGTATTGATTTGCCTATTAAAGATTTTTCAGTAGAAGAACTTTCAACCGTTATTAAAGAAAAATTGGATACAGAAAGGAAATAAAAATGAAAGATGTTCTTAAGTTTATAATTTTTATCATATATGCAACCACTATATTTTTCTTACCAAATCATATTTTCATTTTACTATGTTTTGTACTAAATTTATTTATCATTATGTTAGCAGGACTAAGTTTTAAAAAAGCAATTATGAATACTTTTAAGATATTTCCTTTTATCCTATTCACATTTATCATTAATATCTTTCTAGATAGCTTAACAAATGCTTTATGGGTTGGAATTAAATTAATCATTGTTTGTAATGCTACATTTATTTATTCACAAACCACCACTGTCGCACGGACTCGCAAAGACAATTAGGATTATTTGCACACCTCTAAAGCTATTAAAAATTAATACTGAAGAAATTGAAATTATGGTATGTATTTCCTTATCACTACTTCCTGCCATAAAAAATGATTTAACTGAAGTTAAAAATGCTTGTAAAGCTAAAAATATAGATATCAATTTAAAGAATGCAAAATATATTTTGTCTAAATTTCTATTATCTTTGATAAAAAGAGTAAATCAGATTGATGAAGCTATGATAGAAAAAGGATGTGACTACTAAATGTTCACATCCTTTTTCTATTTTAAATATAAAACATCTTTTATTTCTTGATTATTTTTATATGTTACCTAAATTTTTATATTTCTCTGAATAATAATCAAAAATAATTTTATCATCAATAACTTCATTTCTTCCAGTAACTATCCATGGCTTTTCAGAATGTGTTAAATTTTCCAATTGATACCCTGAATATTGCCCATAAACTTTTAATATTTTATCAATGAAATTTTCTATTTTGGGACTACTTAATTTTATTTCAGCTTTACAGGTAACCAATTCATTACTCATCGCTACATGTTTTATATAATCATATACATTTCTGATAACTGGCCCATGATCCCATCTCTCAATTTTATCATCAAATAATTTATTCATATTCTCTTTTTTATAGCAATCATTATATTTTATAAGATATAATGCATATGCATAATATAATAATTTTTGAACTTGTTTTGGAGTTAGTGGTTTTTTTGATAACATATATTCTGCTATTTGTTTGGCTGTATCCATAAAATCTCCTCCTTATATAATTCCAGATGAAAAATAATTCATAAATATTTTTCCTGTATGTGTAAAATAATATTTGTCTGTTTCCATATCATCTGATTCTATTATATCATTATTTTTTAAAAAAGTAATGATACTTTGGGTTATTTTTTTACTCTTTTCTTCTTCTTTTGTTCTTTTATGTCCACTTATGTTTTTTACATAATCTAAAATAATATCAAAATTTATGTTATCTATATTATTGCAATACAACTCTCTTGTTACCATCATTGTTAATGGTTTCATTTGACTTTTTATATCTTTACATTTAAAATATTCTAATTGGTTTTCCCTATCTTCCAAAATATTATCATATAATTCTTCTTCAACTTTTTCATCACATTCTTTACTATCATCGCTTGAAATGATATCTCTTATTACTGATTGATCCACCATTTTAGGAGTTGTTAGGATAGTATTTTGTTCCATATCATCAGTTTTATAAAATTCTGCCCCATCTTTTGAAGCTTTTTTCAATTTATGTGTTAATTTCATAATTGGTATAGCAAATATAGCTATAATTAATATCGCAATAAAAATCCATGAATAACTTCCATATAAATTAACATATTGCTCATCACTAAACTGTATATGATATTTATATGCTAAAGCTAATGGATATTCTATTAATTGCTTACTTAAATATATTATAAACACAATTGAAAAAAAATATATAATTGCAGTAGCTATACGACTATATATTTTATAATTTCTTTGTATCTCTTCTATTTCTTGTTTCCATTTTATTTTCATTTCGACATCCCTCTTCATTATGTAAAGTATATCATTTTATTAAAAATTTGTCAAAATTTGTTATATAATGCAATTTTAGATTTTTCTAATTTAAATTCTTTCTCTCTTAAGTATGACAATATCCCACTTTCTGATTGAAAATCAAATTTTAATTTATAACTACATAACATCTGATATTTTTTACCAAATTGTTTATTAATTTCATTTTTTCCATATTTACCATCACCAATAATAGGATAACCTATATGAGATAAATGTGCTCTGATTTGGTGTGTTCTTCCTGTTTCGATTTCAACATCTAATAAAGCAGTATTATCTTTTCTTTTTTCTAGTACTGTATATTTTGTAATAATTTTCTGATAGCCTTTTTTAAAATTATCACTAATATATACCTGTGACTTTTTTTGATCTTTAAATAAATAAGCTTCTAGTCTTTCTTCTTTCTTATTGGGAATTCCATATACCAATGCTAGATAATGTTTTTCAATTTCATGTTCTTTAAACTTTTTCAATAAAATTTCTAGTGCTTCTTTATTTTTTGCAAACATAACCAATCCAGTTGTATTTCTATCAATTCTATGACATGGCTGTGGTTTAAATTCACAATTTATATACTGTTTGTTGATGATTTCTGTTAAAGAATTTGTTCCTGTTACTTCGATGTTTACTGGCTTATTGATTACCAATATATTTTCATCTTCATAAACTGTATCTAACTCTATCTTTACATCTTTTAATTCTTTTGGAAGATATATGTCTATCCTATCATTTTCATAAACAAGTATATCTTTATTTATCCTCTTTCCATTTATCTTTATATCTTTTTTTCTTAATAATTTACAAAATGTAGGATAGTTTATATTGGATAATTCTTCTAATATGACTTTATTTAATTTCTTTTCATGGTATTTCTTATTTACAATTATTTCTTTCATCATATGATGATTATATCGTATTTCTAGTATTGAAACAAGCTAGTTTCTATGATTTTTTCATATTTTTCAAAGTTTGGCTCATAATTTTCTATCATTCTATAAAAA
>CAJFRV010000042.1 GCA_904419495.1 uncultured Clostridia bacterium
AGGTAAAATAAAAAATATTTATGAATATTTTAATAACCATTAATAAAAAATTTATAAAACAAGTAAATATATTATTAAATTCTATTCAGTATTCTAATACAAATGAAAGTTTTAACATATATGTATTACATAGGGATTTAGAAGAATGTGATTTGAAAATAATTAGTAATAATTTGGATTTAAAACGATTTCAAATTCATCTTATAAAAATAGAAGAAAATGAAATTCATAAATTTCCTGTACATGAAAAACGATATCCTGTAGAAATTTATTTTAGAATTTTTGCTAACAAATATTTGCCACAAAATTTAGAAAGAATTCTTTACTTAGATGCAGATACCATTGTGATAAACCTATTAAAGGAATTATATAAAACAGATTTTGAAGGTAATTATTATGTTGCAGCAACACATGTAAAAAAGGTATTACATAAACTAAATGAGATTCGATTAAATATAAAAGAAGATGAGCCATATATCAATACAGGTGTTCTTTTAATGAATTTAAAAGAATTAAGAAAGGTGAATACAGAAAGAGAAGTAAAAGAATTTATAGAAAAGAATGAAAAGAAATTATTATTGCCAGATCAAGATATTCTTGTATCAATATTTGGAGATAAAATTAAATTAGTGGATAGTTTAAAATATAACTTAGGAGAAAGAACATTAAATACATATAATATCAATCACCCACAAAATCCAATTGGACTACGATGGATTTGTAAAAACACAGTTATCATACATTATTTTGGTAGAAATAAACCATGGAATAAGCAATATATTGGAAGACTAGATTGTTTTTATCATAAAATAGAAAAATTGATACGAAAACATGCCAAAGAGAAAGTGTTAGTATTATCTTGTGGAACAGGGGGAGGACATAACTCAGCAGCTAAAGCTATCCAAGAAAATTTAATTGATAAAGGAATTGAAACAGACTTTATTGAATATTTGGATATTGTGAATCAAAGAATTAGGAATAACGTGAATAAACTATATATTCATTCTACAAGAGAGAACGGAAAAGTATTTAAAGTAGTATATAAACTTGGTGAAATTTATCAAAAAACAAATCTAAAATCACCAGTATATGCTTTGAACTTTTTAAATAAGAAAAGATTATATAAATACATCATAGATAATAATTATCAATATATTATCACAACACATTTATTTGCTGCACAATCTTTAACAGCAATCAAAAAAGAGCATCCTATAAAATTTATGGCAGTAGCGACAGATTATGTATGTATTCCATTTTGGGAAGAAACCAATCCAGACTATTTTGTCATACCAAGTAAAGATTTGAAAGAAGATTTTAAAAATAAAGGAATACCAGAAAAGAAATTATTACCTTTGGGAATTCCAACAGCGAAAGCATATAGAGAAAAATATGATAAAAATGCATATAAGGAAAAATTAAAATTTCATGTTAATGAAAAATATGCGTTAATTTTAACAGGCAGTATGGGATTTGGAAAAGTAACAGATATGATTAAAAAATTGCAAAAAGAAATAAAACAGGTATATTTTGTTGTTTCCTGTGGACATAATGAAGAACTATTTAATACATTGAAAAAAGAATATAGAAATACAAAAAATATAGTGATATTACCATTTACGGATAAAATAAGTGATTATATGAAAGCAAGTGATATCATCCTTAGCAAACCAGGGGGATTAACAACAACAGAAATTGCAACTTTAAGAAAGCCATTCATCCATACAATGCCAATACCGGGTTGTGAAAATTATAATGCGAACTTTTTTAATACAAGAGAAATGGCAATAAAATGTAATACAATAGAAGAGGTAGTAGAAAATACAAAAAAACTTTTAAAAGATGAAATACTACAAAATAAAATGATTGAAAACCAAGAAAAATATATTAGAAAAGACACATGTGATAAGATAGCGGATATTGTCATAAGAGAAATGCAGAAAAAATAAAAAATTTGTCGACGTAAAAAATTATATAGCAATTATTTTGTGTGATCTTATGATATAGAAAAAAGGAATGGGATGAAAATGAAAGGTGTTATAGAAAACGTAGAGAGTATAGAAGAATTAGAAAATTTAGAACAAAATGAAAATACCAATATTATTGACTTATGGACTCCATGTGAATTTAACATTGATGAGAATTATGAATATGTACCAAAAGAAGATTCCATATTTTCTATATGTTCTGACTTTATATATTATGGTATTGCCTATCCAATATTAAAAGTTCTTACAAAAATTATCTATGATTTTAAAATTGAAGGACAAGAAAATATAGAAAATTTAGAAGATGGTGCCATTAGTGTATCAAATCATGTACTATTTCTTGATTGTGCGATGATAGGTTTAGCTTTTAAAGATAAAAAAATCTATTATACAACACAGGAAGAAAGTTTTAAAATTCCTTTTGTCAGAAAATTAATAAAGTTCTTAAGAGCAATTCCAATACCAAAAGGCATAGAAAATAAAAAGTATTTTATAAAAGCAATTAGTAATTTATTAAAAGAAAAAAATATTGTACATGTTTATCCAGAAGCATCATTATGGCCATATTGCCAGAAAATACGAAATTTTAAAAATGGTGCATTTGATATGGCAGTTAGAAATCAAGTTCCTGTTGTGCCTTGTGTATTTATTTTTAGAGAACCTACTGGGATTAGAAAACGATTTAAGAAGAAAAAAGATGTGACATTAAAGATATTAAAACCAGTTTATTCTGATGGTGATAAATATATAAGACAACAGGTAGAAGAATTAAAAGAAAAGACGGTTAAAGGGATGAAAGATGTTATAAAATAAAAAATAAAGATAGTTTGTGTGGAAGGAAAATCAAATTATATGAAATATAAAAATATAAAAGAAGAATTAATCAAGGAAAATGGTAATAGATGTAGTATTTGTGGAAAAAATTTTTGATGATGATGAGCAGATTGATATAGATCATATAGTCCCAAGAGCATTAGGTGGAAAAGATACTATAGAAAATTTACAATTAACATGCAGAATATGTAATAGAAAGAAGAGCAATAAACTAATATATTCTGAAGCTTTTGAAGAATGTATTAAAAATATTATTAAAAATAGTAAAAGATATGAAATCATAGAAAATCCCCAATATTTACCAGTACATATAGATTTAATTTTAAAAGATAATGCTAATGGACAATATAAAATATGCAAAATAAAAACGAATACAATTTTTACACAAGACAGATTAAGTTCCACTATAAATTATATGAATGAATGTAAAATAGAACTAAAAAAGAAATATAATAATATAAAAGGTGTATTTATCTTTCCGGGTAAACTGTCTTTAACAAATCAACAAATTCTAGAAAAAAATGGAATTGAAATATGGGATAGAGATTATTTAGTATCAGAATTTAAAGGAGAAATAGAAGAGTTAAACAATCCATATTTTAATAGTATATTAGAAATTGCCAAAGGAATAACTAAAAATGTAAAAGATAAATATGAAGAAAAAATTATGGAATTAAAAAAATGTAGAGTAGGCAAGGAATCTTGGAATGAATATCAAGAATTAGTGGGAGAAATTTTAGAACTGCTATTTTGTCCACAACTTGAAAAACCTTTGGAGGAAAAGTATGATAGAAGTAAAACAAATAGAAGAGATTATATAATTCCAAATTATTGTCAAGAAGGTTTTTGGAATTTCTTAAGACAAAATTATTATGCAGATTATATTGTTATAGATGCTAAAAATTCTTCAATAGGAGTGAAGAAACAAGATATATTACAAGTAGCTAATTATTTAAAAAAGCATCGGGACAGGCTTATTTGGTATCATTTTTGCTAGAAAATATAATGAGAAAAAGTTGATAGACACATTAAGTACAATATGGCAGTTAGAAAATAAAATGATTATCATATTAGATGACAATGATGTAGAGCAAATGCTAATTGAAAAGAAAAATGAGGGGAATCCAGAAAAATTAATTAGACAAAAAATAGAAGATTTCAGATTATCAATATAAAAGTATATTAGGAGGAATAGAGATGGAAAGAAAAGATGCAATACAATTATTAAAAAAGTATAATAAGGAGGAATTCCATTTAAGACATGCTTTAACAGTAGAAAGTGTTATGAGATATTTTGCAAAAGAAAATGGATATGATGAGAATTTTTGGGGAATAGCAGGATTATTACATGATGTTGATTTCGAACAATATCCAGAAGAACATTGTAAAAAAGCACCAGAATTATTAAAAGAAATCAATGCAAGTGAAGAACTTGTGCATGCTATTTGTAGTCATGGATATGGTATTTGTTCAGATGTAAAGCCAGAACATGAAATGGAAAAAATCTTATTTGCAACAGATGAACTAACAGGAATTATCTGGGCAGCTGCTAAAATGAGACCATCTAAAAGTACAAAAGATATGGAACTTTCAAGCTTGAAAAAGAAATTTAAAGATAAAAAATTTGCAGCTGGTTGTTCAAGAGATATTATTAGAACAGGAGCAGAACAATTAGGTTGGGAATTAGACACATTATTAGATAAAACATTACAAGCAATGAAAGCTTGTGAAGATGAAATAGAAGAAAAAGTGAAAGCAGAAATAGTATAAAAAATAAACGAAGGTTAAAAGAACCATGGGTAAGAGCAAAACATAAGTAGAATTAGCATGTAAGGAGTTAAAATGGAAGTACCAGTAAAAAAGAACCAAGAATATATTGTAGATATTATTGATAATGGATTTGAAGGAGAAGGTATCGCCAAAATTGATAATTTTACTATATTTATTCCGAATAGTATCAAGGGAGAAAAGGTAAAAATATTAATTGTGAAGGTGTTATCTTCTCATGCTTTTGGGAAAGTAAAAGAAATCTTAAAAAAAGCAGAAAGTCGAATAGAAAGTGATTGTTACACATATAAACGATGTGGAGGTTGTAATCTAAGACATATTCAATATTCTGAAACACTAAACATGAAAAGAAATGCCGTTCAAAGTTTAGTGAATAAAACATTGGAGACAAATATTGAAGTAGAGGAAACTTTGGGAATGGAACATCCATATCATTATAGAAATAAAGCACAATATCCAGTAGGCATAGATAAAGAAGGAAAGCCAGTCATTGGTGTTTTTGCCAATCGAACACATGAAATTATACCAATAGAAAATTGCTTAATTCAAGATGAAAAAACAGAAGAAATTGCAAAATACATTGTAAATTATATTACCCAAAATCATATTTCTATATATAATGAAAAGACCAGAAAAGGATTGATAAGACATATTGTTACAAAAATAGGAAAAAGAACAGATGAAATTATGGTCATACTTGTTATCAATGGAAAAGAATTTCCAAAAGAGAAGCAATTTGTAGAAACACTAACAAGCAAATTTTCAAATATTAAAACAATTGTCAAAAATATAAATGAGAAAAATACAAATGTGATATTAGGAGAGAAAAATATAACAATATATGGAGAAGGATATATAACAGACAAATTAGGAGAATTAACATTTAAAATTTCACCATTGTCTTTTTACCAAGTAAATCCAATTCAAGCAGAAA
This sequence comes from uncultured Clostridia bacterium, assembly GCA_904419495.1. Lineage (GTDB taxonomy): Bacteria > Bacillota > Clostridia > TANB77 > CAG-508 > CAG-269. The sequence goes on from CAJFRV010000042.1 coordinate 5,545, forward strand.
AGTTATATATGATAGGCGTGAAATCAGCTAACATCACAAAAGAAGATATTGTCTTTGACTTATATTGTGGTATTGGAACGATTTCTTTATTTATGGCAAAATATGCGAAAAAAGTATATGGGATTGAAATTGTAAAACAAGCGGTAGAAGATGCCATAGAGAATACAAAATTAAATGATATCCATAATACAGAATTTATTGCAGGAGATGTGGAAGAGGTATTAGATGATTTGATCAATAACAAGAAAATTATTCCAGATATTATTATGGTTGATCCTCCAAGAAGAGGTCTTGATAAGACAAGTATTCAAAATATATTGAAGATAAAACCGAAAAAGCTTGTCTATATTAGTTGTAATCCAGCAACTTTAGTAAGAGATTTAAAAGAGTTAGAGGAATGCTATGAGATTAATAGTATAAAACCTGTGGATATGTTTCCGTTTACAAGTCATGTGGAGTGTGTGGCATTGATGAATAGAAAAGAAGATAAAAATAAGTAATAGAGTAGTAAAGAGAAAGGACAATAACCATGCAGTTAAATGGACTTAATAAAGATGCACTAGAACAATTATTGCAAAATGATGTTAAAAGTCATAGAGATTTAGTATATCGAATAAACAATACAGATAAATATAAATTCTTATTAAATTATATAAAAGCTACCCCTTATAGTAGAAGTTTTTTTGAAAATGCTAATACTGATTATATGTATGCTAAATTAAAAAAAGAATTGCAAGATGTTGTATATACTTTAGGAGATGAACACTTTTCTTTAGAAGAAAAAGTTCTTAATTTTTTAGAATATATTAGACTTAATGGAATGTATGAAAGTGTTGGAGAAAAAGCAGCTGCTCTTAGTCAAGATGCAATAAATATTGCATTATTAGGAAAAGGGGTTTGTAATTCACAAAGTAGATTCTTAGAGCTTTTATTAATAGCAAGTAATGAAGAAGCAAATATATTAAGAATAAGAGGATTGGAGGAAAGTCAAGACGTTTCTTCAGAACATCAAGTAACTGTTGTAAAGTTTGATAAAGATAAATTTTATTTTTTAGATCCAACAGTTTATAATGGAAAATTATCATCAATACATTATAAATTATCTGATGAAAATTTTTATAATGGAAAACCAAACGAATTATATGATTTTTATGCATCAGAAGAAAAAATTAATGAATCAAGAAAGACTGTTTATAAATATTTAATAGAAAGATATAATATAAAAGGAATTTCAGAACAATTACATATGGAAGATTTAACAGATTTAGAAAAACAAGCAACTATCATCACTTATTTAGAAAGTATTTTAGTTCCGACAACAGAAAAGGTCAATTTTAGAAGTATATTGTTAGATGGCAAAGAAATCGAAGTAAGTAAAGCTTTAGAATTATTTTTTTATGCCAATGATATTGAATTTGCACCAATTTTTGGTAAACCTAAATATAATTGTATGTTTCTAGTAAAAATAGATGATAAAGAGGCTGTAATTAATCCACCAACATTATTTTCAAAAGAAGAAAATAAGGACACTATATCAAAAAAATGGATAGCAATTCGACAACCTAATGAAGAATTTAAAACGATTGATCAATTGAATGAGAATTATGATGGACAGAAAATAATAGAGAGGTGTAGAGAAAATATAAAGTTATTTCACAAAAATAGAGGTATTGAGATATGAATGATTTAACTATTTTAGAATTTTCTATTGATAAATCAAATCAAACTTATGTCACTGAAGATGCATTAAGCTATTTTGATTCTATAGAACATGACTTATATCAGATTGCAAATGATATTTATAAAGTGCAAACAGGAAAAGATTTATCACTTACTCCAGACACAGCTGGAGAAGCTATGAGAATAATGGATAAAATAGATGAACTAAGAGAAGTTATGAGACATTGTAATCATAATAATTCCCAAAATGCAAAATGTGTTATTGGAGTAAAAGATATATTAATCAAATTTAAGTATATAAAAGCATTGATGTTAAATGGGGAGGAAGAGACAAGAAACGATGGAGTTATGCTATTTACCAAAACTGCTTTTTTATATTCAGCAGAAGAGCAAAAAGAATTTGCGGATATGTTAAATGCAAATGAATTAGATTATATTATGCAAATTGCCAAACAAGAAAGAACAATTATAGACAAGGTTGTAACAAAATCAAAAATGTTTGAATTTGTTAAAGCTAAAATGAAGCAACTGGGTGATGAGCCTAGATAAAGATACAGAGTGTATCTTGTAAACACATAGAAAAATACAAAATCATAAAATTAAAGTAACAATAGAAGCTGATATGGTATGAGGCGTAATATAAATTGATAATAAAAATATATAAATTTTAAAGGTAAAACTTAAATTGGAAGTCTTTGTCAGAAGGCTTTCTTTTTTTGGATTTTTATGATAAAATCACTAAAACAAAGCTTTCGAAGGAATACATATATAACAGAAAAAGGAATTGAAAAAACAAAAGAATTAATGAAAAAATATATAATTTTATGAACGACAATTAAATTTTTATAAAATGCAAGAAAAGTGTTTAAAAATGTGAATAAATATTGTATAATATCACCTATGAAAGAAAGGTGTATATATGATAGATGAAATAATAAATAAAATAATCCCTTATATAGAAAGATCATATTTTAATAGATTTTTTAATTGGTTTATTAGAAAACTAGATTTACAAGATAAAGCAGAGAAATTAGATAAAAAGAAAAATAAAGGGAAACATCCTATACAACCAAGAAAAGGAGATATATATTTAATTGAGTTTGGTCAAAATATAGGAAA
>CAJFRV010000043.1 GCA_904419495.1 uncultured Clostridia bacterium
TCTATTTCATTTTTTTTATATCTTCTCCAATGATTTCTAAGTAATCCTTTTCTGCTTGAGTTAAATGGGATTTCATATATTTATCATATTCTTCATGTGCTTTTTTCAATGCTTTTTCATGAGATATTTTCCCTGCTCCTTCCAATATTTCTTTATGGGTCATTGTTAAAAATCCATCTAATTCTTTTATCCAATCTTTCATTGTCATCGGATGCATATTCAGTGCATTAATTTCTGCGACATCTAAATATGCTGATACCATTCTATTCAACATGTCTATCTCTTTTTCTGATAAATAATTCTTAGCTATTTCTGTTTCAGATTTTGTAGGCATATTTCCTTTAAAATTAGTTAATCCTATGTTCTCTTTTTCACTATCTACTCTATTAAAAATTACTTCTGCCGCAGTATTTCCATGTACTGCATAGTGCATCTTGTTTTGAACTGTTTTAAAAAATTCTTTTGTTTTTTCATCTTTTGCATCATAATCAATACTTGTAGCATAGATATCTAAAATTTTCCTCCAAAATACTTTTTCTGATGAACGAATATCTCTAATTTTTTCTAATACTTCTTCAAAATATACTCCTCCACCATTATTTTTGAATCTATCTACATTCAAATTATATCCTTTTATTAGATACTCCTTTATCAATTTATTTGCCCATATTCTAAATTGAGTACCACGAATTGACTTTACACGATATCCAACTGATATAATTAAATCTAAATTGTAAAATTTTGTTTTGTAATTTTTGCCATCTGAAGCAGTTGTCAAGTTTTCCTTGACAACTGAATTTTCATTCAGTTCGTTTTCTTCAAAAATATTTTTTATATGTAAACTTATATTTTGTTTTGTTGTATTAAAAAGTTCTGCCATAGCATTTTGAGTAAGCCAAACATTTTCGTCTTCAAGTCTTACTTCTATTTTAACTTGCCCATCATCAGAAGTATATATTAATATTTTATCATTGTCCATTAAACTCCTCCTCTCTATTTAAAAATTCTACTTATATATTAAATATCATTTTTTATTTTTTGTTCTACTATCTCATTTACATTATCACCTTTTTTAAACTTTATCGGAAAACCTTTAACCTTTAGTATTTTTGATTCAATATTCACTTCTATATTCGGATATTCATTATTATAGATAAATATAGATTTTTCACTTCCTCTTACCTGCTTAATTATACTACTTATATCTTTTTCCGTCATATCTTGACAATATTGTCCTAATATAGGTGCTATCTCTGCAAGAAGTTCTGTTTTTATAGGTCTAGCTTCATCAATTTTTTGTGTATTAGAAGAATAATTTAAACATCTTAAAATTATGTCATAATTTTCTTCAATAGTTTCATCTTTTTCATTATCTAAAAATTCTATTTCTTCTATTGCAGAACTTGGCTTTCCATCAAATATATAATCTTTTGTATGCATATAGTAAGATTCCAAAGCTCCTTTTCTTAAAATAAAACATCCACATTGTTCTAAAATTTCAAATAAAACTATTAGTCTTTTCTTTATACTTACCCAATCTTTACCATTTTCCCATTGTAATATTTTCGCATCATCATTATAAAATAACATCGCTATCAAAGATCTTCTTAGTTTTTTTTCATTATCAGTTTGTTCATTATCTTTCCAATAAGGATGATTTTCATATATATTTTTTAAGCTTTCTTCATTTTCTCTACATAATTGATACAAATCATTCTTTAAATCTCTTACAAATTGTTGTAAATCTCTATGTCCTTTTTCTATTGCATATTGCTTTGCTATATCACCATTTACAAATAAATTAATAACTTCATTATCATCTACAAATGAGTCCAAATCTGTTAATATTATCGGTTTCTTTCCTATCAGCTCCATAAATTTCACTGTTACAGGGAATTGTCCTTTTCCTTCTACTGGTACAATTTGAGTTCCTGCTACTCCTAGATTTAATTCGTATTTATTGTCAAAATAATTACATAATATCAAATCACTAATTCCTTCAACCAATAATGGTCTTTTTGAGAAAAAAGCTGATTTATAGGATTGACTCATTCTAATAATTAATTCTTTTAACTTTTTATTTTTTAAAACATCATCTGATGGTTCTATTTGCTTTGGTGCACTTCCATCATCTAAAAAGAAAACATAATTAGGTAAATCATTAACTTTATTAATAGCAATCATTTCAGTAGAATGTGTCGACATTACAATTAATTTTTTTCCTTGTTCATTATAATCTCCAGCAACTTTTTTTATTTCATTTAGCACAAATCTTTGTAATTGTGGATGTAAAGATACTTCTGGCTCATCTATTAGTAATACTTTTATTTCGTCATCATACAAAGCAGCTAATATAGAAACAAGATTTAATAAACCACTAGCTTCTAATATAACTGAATATTCTTCATCAGAATCTTTCTTACTAAAGAAAACTTTTAACTGCCCACTATCCCATCTAATAAACATATTTCTATTAAATAATACTGATAATCTTTCTGAAACTTTTATAAATACATCTTTTCTATCAGCCATAACAAAGAAATCACCTTTAGCAATTTCTATTTGATGTTTAGCTCTTCCAGTATTTTTATCTCCAAGATTATAATCACTATCTTCATAATTATATTGATTTATCTTAGATCTATATTGTTCCAAATCTCCAATACGATTTGAAGATAAATATCTTATTTGAGAAACATCTATATCATCAAAACTGCATTTTTTTAACTTTTTTAATACTCTAGTTTTCCCTGACCCATTTGGTCCTATAAGAATTGTTAATCCAGAATAAAAGGTTAATTTAATTATTTCTTTATTTATTTCAACTTCTTTTTCAATTGGATAAGTCATTACTATTTCCTCCTAGTACATTTTTTGATGCATATACTTTATATTTCATTTTCAAATAATAACTCTCTGGAAATTGCTTCATCAATTCCTTTATTTTGATATTCTTTTATTATAAATATATTATCAATTCTAAAAGTATTATCTTCTAAAATCTTTCCATCAAAAAATCCTATTTTTTCTCCTTTTACTGTAATTATTTTTATATTCTTTGCATTTCCTTTTATATATCTTTCAAATAATTTTGTCTGTATTTCTTCGTTCATCTCAGTTTTGTTTTCTTCTATATATTTATTATAATCTTCCTTTTTAATATTATATATAAAGTCTATTTCTTCCTTATTTTCTCTTTTTAGTGGTCTAAAATCGAGATTTGATATGCAATCTGATAATCTTATTCTTCGTTTTGTATCTCTATTAGCTCTATCTATTATCTCTTTATCCTTTTTTTGTCGTGCAAGACTCGACATTTCCTCAGAAAAAATGCAGCCACAATATTTTTGCATATATAATCCTAGTTCTCTAGCTTTTGCTTGACCTTCTCTAAAACCTATACGAAAATCACGATACAAAAATTCTACATTATATTTTTTTGCCATTTGATTTGCTACTTCTATCAGAGCTTCGTGATTTTGATATGGACTTACTAATAATGTAGTAGAAAAATGTGTATATCCATTTTCTTTTGCAAATTTTGCAGTCTGTTCTAATCTCACAGGATAGCAATATTCTCTACATCTCGTTTGTAACTTATCTATGACATTTCTGCAAAATTCATCTAAGCCATAATTTTCTTCAAATATAGCTTCTACATCAATACTTTTTGTATATTCTTTTAAACAATCTCTCCTTGCCTTATACTCCATATATGGATGTATATTGGGATTAAACCAATATACAGTTGGCTCTATTTCTTCTTTTCTTAATGTATCTATACAATATACACTACATGGTGCACAACAAGTATGTAATAATAATTTCATTTTCAACTTCCTTTACTTCTATTTCTAAATTTTTTTCGATGGTAGACATAAAAATGTCGCATTAAGAAACGTCCCTAATTGGACATCTCTTGATATGGATATCCTAAATGTTTATATGCTGGTGGTAATACTACTCTTCCTCTTAACGTTCTTGCAATAAATCCGATTTGTATTAAATATGGCTCATATACATCTTCGATTGTGTCTACTTCTTCTCCAACGGTTGCTGCTAATGCTTCTATTCCTACTGGTCTTCCTGCATATTGAACAATCATAGTATCTAATATTTTTCTATCAATTTCATCTAGTCCTAATTCATCTATCTCTAATTTGTTTAGTGCATGTTTTGTTATTTTTAGAGTGATATCGCCATCTCCTAATACTGCTGCATAGTCTCTTACTCTTTTTAATAATCTGTTTGCAATTCTTGGTGTTCCTCTTGATCTTCTTGCTATTTCAATTGCTGCCTCTTCTTCTATTTGAACATTTAAAATGCTAGCTGATCTCTTTACAATTTTTGTTAAATCTTCAACAGAATATAGTTCTAGTCTATGAACAATTCCAAATCTGTCTCTTAATGGTGTTGTAAGTGATCCTGCTTTTGTAGTTGCCCCTATTAATGTAAATTTAGGTAAATCTAATCTGATTGATCTGGCACTTGGTCCTTTTCCAATAATGATATCTAATGTGTAATCCTCTAAAGCTGGATATAGAATTTCTTCTACACTTTTACTAAGTCTATGAATTTCATCTATGAACAAAACATCAAATTCTGAAAGATTTGTAAGTAAAGCTGCTAAATCTCCCGGTTTTTCGATGGCAGGTCCTGAAGTAATTTTGATATTGGAATTCATCTCATTTGAGATAATATTCGATAATGTTGTTTTTCCTAATCCCGGAGGTCCATATAGCAAAACATGATCTAATGGTTCTCCTCTTTTTTTTGCAGCTTCAATATAAATTTTCATATTTTCTTTAATTTTATCTTGTCCTATATATTCATCTAATGTCTTTGGTCTTAATGAATTCTCCAATCTTTCTTCTCCAACATTTTCTAGTTCAGGACTAATAATTCTGTCTTCCTCCATTTTATATTTTCCTCCTTTTTTGTCTCATTGGGTGATGATTTTGGGGACGGAGCAAAAAATCATCATTTCATAATTTTTTAAATTATATTATAAATTTATTTTCAACAATGATGATTTTTTGCTCCGTCCCCAAAATCATCACCATCCCCAAATGGACAACTTGACACTATTTTAGCAAATCATTGATACTAATAGAAATGGATATATCTAATTCTTCTTTCATATTTTGATAATATTCTTCTAGTAACATTGCTTCGTCTTGTGATATTGTTTCTAAATTGATTTCTTCTCCATTTTTTCTTGAAAACCATTTTTCATCATAATAATATCGACTTGTAACAATTCTCTCATTATTCAATGCAATAAAATCTTTTCTTGCAAACATGTTTGTTCCTAAAGAGATTCCTTCATCCCCATTAATTAAATAGGCAAATGTTGGTTTTATGTCTAATTTACTTACTGGTTTTTCTATCTTTAGGTACTTTATTCCGGGTATTTTCATTCCACAAGCTACCCTTATATAATTTAATTTTATATCTGTATCTGTTATTTCAGAATCTGTTGAATTTAAGAAATCTAACATATCCTCATTATACATGTCAATTCCATTATGGTCACCGAATAAAAATATTACGGTATCTTCATATAGATTGGCTTTTTTTAATTCTTCTATAAATATTCCGAAGGCATAATCTGCATAATTGACAGCTTCCAAATAATTTCCAAAAAATGTTCCACTATATTTTCCAACATCAATATTTACTTTATTTCTATCTTCTAACCCTTCTAGACTAAATGAAGTATGTGAAGATGCTGAAACAATATAGGAAATAAATGGCATATTATACTGTTTTAACTTTTCTACAGCTTGTTTATATAGTAATTCGTCTGATAAATATCCCATAATATTTTCTGATGTATCTTCAAAATTATCTTTTAACTCTATGTGATCTACATCAAATTGTCGATATACGTTATCTCTATTCCAGAAAAAGCCATAATTTCCGTGCATATATGAGGTTGTATATCCTTTATTTTTAAACATTGTAAAAATGTCATCATATGTGTTTGTATAATATCTACTATATGACATTCCATTTTCCATTGGATATAATGAAGTTACTGTAGAAAATTCTGAATCTGCTGTTGATGAATAACTTTGCATAAACATATTTGAAAATTCTATATTTTCATTTATAAATTGATTTAAGTTTGGTGTTATTTCTTTTCCATTTATTTCTTTATTGATAACAAATTCTTGAATGGACTCTAATTGTAATATAATAACATTTTTCCCTTTTGCTATATTTTCAAAATCATAATTGCTATTTCCGTATTTTTCCATATATTTTGTTTTCAAATGATTATAGTCTTCCATTAATGTCTCTTTTTCTGTATATTTCGCTTGTTTCTTTATATTGATTGTGTTTCCTATGTCTGCTATATGATACCCATATATAGTTCCTTTTTTTACTTGCATATCTTTATTAAAAGGATCTTCTTTTGTTTTCTGTATAAAAATCACATCTATTCTAACAGCCCCTACAATAACCATTATACAAATTGCTAGTTTTATGATTTGTTTTTTTAATGGGGTTTTCTCTTTTTTTTCAAATTTTAAAATTTTTGTACATAACAATATTACAATCAATATGATATCTATGAAATATAATATTTCTTTTAGTTGTAGCAACATTGGTAATGTATCTATGATTTCTTCGCCATATTGAAGATTTAACATTTGTGCTACAGATAGAACAGAACTTGAATAAGTATGATATACATTGTCTGCAAATAATATCATACTTAATACGATATCTATAATCATTGTTGTTACTCCTCTTGTTCTGTTTGGTAACATACATAAGGTAATCATGATTGTTATTAAAAAAGCAATCGTTCCCCAAATTGTTTGCATATCTATAGTTTCTCTAATAGATATGGTATTTAAATAGAAAAAGATCGTTTTCATAAATAATAGAATTCCTATTATGATAGGAAATCCTATGGAATTAAAAAGTTGATTCACAATTTGTTTTATGTTTTCTGTATTCAACTTTTTAAAACTACCTTTTTCTTCTATATTTTCTACTATTTTTTCTTTTTTCAATTTTTTCCTCTTTCTACTACGATTTTATGTTATCAATAAAGTCCTCTACTATCTTCAATAATTTTTGATTATTTTCTTCATATGGTTTTGGTTCAAAATTCTTTATTTTTTTAATTGCTCCTTCTAATTCTTTTACAGATTGTATTCCTATTATATTTTTATTTTTATTAAACTTTTCAATAATTTCTTTTTGATGATTATTAACATGTTCATTGTATTCATGCAATCTTGGAACAGCAATTACTTTTTTTCTCTTTTCAAGTGATGTAATAATAGATCCTACACCTCCATGAGTAATAATATAACTTGCTTCTTGTTCTAATTTATCTAACTCTTCTCTTGGCATAAAATTAAGTATTTTCATTTTTTCATTTTTAGGTTCATATTGCGTATAACCAGCCTGTACAATAACATCCTCTTGAATCACATTTTTTTCTAGTAATTTATCAATTTCTTCTAATAATCTATAAAAAGAATTATTTTGTGTTCCTAACATAACAAAAATCATTAATAAATCGAACCTCCATAAACTGCTTTTGGATATATTTTTAGCATTTCTTCCCATTGTACAATGAATAAATCTGCTATTGGGTATAGCAATCTTCCTGTTGCTGTTTTCTTATTTGTATTGGCAAATGTTTCTATATAGATAATTTTACTACCAAATATTTTTCCTAATATACACATGGGGCCTGCTGTATGTGTACCAGTTGTCACAATTGCTTTTGGTCTTAATTTGAAATAAAAATATATTGTTTTTATACATAAATATAAATATTTAAATATATAACTAAACAATTTTGCTCTTGTTCCATAAGGTAAAAAGTCTAATTTATCACCATATTTATCTTTTAAACTTTCATTTGCCTTGTCTTTTTCTGTTATGATATGATAATCATATTTTTCAAATAGAGGTGCTAGTTGTAATAACTCGTTCAAATGCCCTCCTGTACTTGAAATAAATAATACTTTTTTCTTTGTATTTTCTTTCATTTTCTTTTATTATCTTTCCTTTTCATTTTTCTATTTTTGTGCATTCAACATTTAATTTTCTTATTTATTTTCTTGTATATTATATCTTTTTTTCTGCTTTCTGTCTAGTAAAACGTGGAATAAAACAAATTCTTTCCTTTATTTAACCCTAGTATTAAAAGGAAAAGAGGGGTGTACTAGCACCGCCTCTTTTTGTCCATAAACAGACCAAATGGTAACTGGATCTTATTGGGTATACTTACCATAAAGCATTCATCTTCCCTCATTTCTGATACATCCTTTGTTATTAGCTCTATGGCCGTTTTCTCCTTTCCTATCATATCATCCTTTATTTCCTGCTTTGCTTTCCAAGGAATACGTTTTCCATCTTTTGATTTCATTGAAAGATTCACAACTTTTCCATATTCTGTCTCAATTTCTCTGACACCAAATGTTATATCATACAGATATCCAGATTCCTGATAATTTCTTTCCTCTGGATATTGTATCGGAAATGGAAAATGAAAATCCTCTGGCAAAACCCATAAGTGATACAAATTTGATAAATCCACTAAAGAAGTTTCCTTTGGAAAAATCTCTATCATGTCTCTTCTTTCTCCTCGTAAAACATTATCTCTTATCCAAATTTTCTCTTTGTAAGTAGCCTCTTCTGAATCACGAATCTTCTGCTTTTCATAATTTTCTAAAGAGATTTTCTTAATGATTAAATGTCTCATCTGACCATATTCACAGGAAAAATTCAAAATTTCTACTACAAACATCATATTTCCTTTATATGTCCATGCTTCATTTATCCCTTGAAATAAAATGTTATTTTTCCGTAATTCCTCTGGAATAATCCTCCTTATCCATGTATTCCAATCTGAAAAATTTTTTCTTTTTGTCATTTCTACATCCTCCTATTAGAATTTTAAAAATTATACCATGACTTTAACATTATGTAAAGTGTTGTTTGTTCTATATGTATTTAATTTATGATAAAATCACCTTAAAAGTTTAGAAACGAATATTTCACCCTAGATGTATAAAAATAGAAAATATAGACAAAATAGGAAGGT
>CAJFRV010000044.1 GCA_904419495.1 uncultured Clostridia bacterium
GGAAGAAAATATTTCGTAGATAAAAATGGAAATGTAGAGGATTATATTGTAAGAGAGCCAGAAGAACCAACAGAGGGAACAGGAACAAACTTTAAGATGGCTTATGGTGTAATAGAAGTAGAGTTTTTAAGTGGAACAAGTTATAATACAACAAGTACACCAAATCATCCAATACTAAAAGAAGGAATGACAGGAATCACATATAATGAAGCAACAGGAGAGACAACAAATGTAAGTAATAGTAATGGAATAGATTGGTATAGTTATGTAGAAACAACCGATAGTGATATGACAGATGGAGGAACTACAAATGGAGGAAATAGTCATTGGGCAAATGCAAAAGTAACAGTAGATAATGTAGATAGTTATTTTGTATGGATACCAAGATATGCATATAGAATTATATATTTTGATTCACAAGATAGTGAAAATGCATATAGAGCAGGAACATTGACAGAAGAAGATGCATTAGCAAATAGTAAAATAGTTGGATATAGTGATGCAAGAGGAATTGTAGATATAGAAGGAAGAACAAAAGAAGGAGTAGCAGTACAAACAGCGATATCAGTAAATGATAAATATTTTAAAACACATCCAGTATTTGATGGGGATGTAAACTATGGTGGATGGGCAGAAGAAGATGGAACACCAATAAAATTACAAGGAATCTGGGTAGCAAAATATGAAGCAAGCCAAGTAAGTGTGACAAATAAACCAAAATTTGAACCGGGAATAAGTAGTTGGAGAAGTATTACAATAGGAAAGATGTTCACAAATGCTAAAAACTATAATACAAATTTAAATAGTCATTTAATGAAAAATAGTGAATGGGGAGCTGTAGCATATTTAACAGAAAGTAAATATGGAAGAAATGGAACAGAAGTAACGATAAATAATAATGGAACAACATATTACACAGGAGGAGGTTCTGGAACAGCATATGTAAATAATACAAATCAAAGTAGCACAGGAAATATATATGGAATTTATGATTTATCAGGAAATGCATATGAATATGTAGCAGGATATTATAATGGAACTGATGCCAATTTAGGTTATGGAGCTTCTTTTGCAACTGCAAATAAACCAAGTGATGCATACTCAACAGCATATACAGGAACAACAGCAGAAAGTAGCTATAAATACGGAGATGCTACATATGAAACAAGTGGATGGAATGGCGATAGCGCTATCTTTGTGTATTCCAACAACCCTTTCTTCGAACGTGGAGGCCACTATAGCAATGAGTCTAACGCAGGAGTATTCATCTTCTACGGCATCGATGGGGGTAGCCTCAGCTACTACGGCTTACGTGTATGTCTTGCAGTACAATAATGTGAAATTTTTTATCTGAACAGCATAACTATACACATAAAACAAGAAGGGATTAAATTATAAGCTCTTTCGTTCGAGTAGGGATTGAGTGAAAAGTATAGGGAATACACGAGATTGTCAAGATAAGAGTATGAATTTTAAAATGTTTTATGAAGTGATATAGTATTTAAAATACTATGTCACTTCTTAACATATATTGTAAATAGCATAATAAAACTATACAAAAGTTCTCAAGTAAAATTGGATTTTACGAAATGCATGTTAAAAAAGTTGCATAAAATAAAATACTATGATAAAATCCTTAAGTAGAAACATATAATTATATGATTCTATGTAGTAATACCTAAAAGAGGTGAAAGAAAATGATAAAATTTACAAAAATGCATGGGCTAGGGAATGATTATGTCTATATGGATGCCATCCACCAACATATAGAAAAAGAATCATCTCTAGCTCAATTTGTTAGTAACAGGCACTTTGGAATAGGATCAGATGGATTAATTTTAATATGTAAAAGTGATGTTGCTGATTTTAAAATGAGAATGTTTAATGCCGATGGTAGTGAGGCAGAAATGTGTGGAAATGGAATTCGATGCGTAGGAAAATTTGTATATGATAAAGGACTTACCAATAAAACACAAGTTACGATAGAAACACTTGCAGGCATAAAAATATTACAATTAAACGTAGAAAATGGAAAAGTAAAAACAGTAAAAGTGGATATGGGAGAGCCTATATTAGAACCCAAAAAAATTCCTGTCATCTCAGAAGAAAAACCAGTTAGAAACTTAGAGTTAAAAGCAGAAGATAAAAAATTTAAGTTTACATGTGTATCAATGGGAAATCCACATGCAATAACAATTGTAGATAATACAAAAGAATTTGATGTTGAAAGATATGGAAAACAACTAGAAATTGATAAAGCTTTCCCAAATAAAACAAATGTAGAATTTATTGAAATTGTAGACAAGAATCATATAAAAATGAGAGTATGGGAAAGAGGTGCAGGAGAAACTTTAGCTTGTGGAACTGGAGCTTGTGCTTCTGTGGTAGCATGTGTGTTAAACAAATTAACAGAAAATATAGTAAATGTTGAATTATTAGGAGGAACTCTAGAAATAGAGTGGAATAGAGAAGATAATCATGTATATATGACAGGACCAGCAGTTACTGTATTCGAAGGTGAATTATTACAAAAAGAATAAAGAAACTGAAAAAAAGTAAAAAATATAGATAAATAGTTTTTCTAATAAAAAATTGAGAAAGGAAAGAGATATATGAGTTATATAAATGAAAATTTTTTAAATTTGCAAGATAGTTATTTATTTTCTACAATAGCAAAAAAAGTAGCAGAATATACGAAAAATCATCCAGATAAAGAAGTGATTAAATTAGGAATTGGCGATGTTACAAAACCAATTGTGCCAGCATGTATAGAAGCTATGCATAAGGCAGTTGATGAAATAGGAACACAAGAAGGATTCAAAGGATATGGACCAGAACAAGGATATGAATTTTTAAGAAAGGCAATAGTAGAAAATGATTATAAAGCAAGAGGTGTTAATATAGAGTCAGATGAAATTTTTGTATCAGATGGAGCAAAGTGTGATTGTGGCAATATTGTGGACATATTTGCAGTAGATAATAAAGTAGCCATTACAGATCCAGTATATCCTGTGTATCTAGATACGAATGTTATGTCTGGTAGAAGCGGAAATTACAATGAAGAAAAAGGAATATATGAGAATATTGTATATTTACCAGTAACAGCTGAAAATGATTTTAAACCAGCATTACCAAAAGAAAAAGTAGATATGATTTATTTATGTTTTCCAAATAATCCAACAGGAACAGTATTAACGAAAGAAGATTTAAAAGTTTGGGTAGATTATGCAAAAGAAAATAATAGTATCATATTATATGATGCAGCATATGAAGCTTTTATAGAAGAGGAAAACATACCACATAGTATCTATGAAGTTGAAGGTGCAAAAGAGGTTGCAATTGAATTTAAAAGTTATTCTAAAACAGCAGGATTTACAGGTACAAGATGTGCTTATGTTGTTATTCCAAAAACAGTAAAGGGATATACCAAAAATGGTAAAGCAATTGAATTAAACAAATTATGGAATAGAAGAACTTGTACAAAATTTAATGGTGTATCATATATTGTTCAAAGAGCGGCAGAAGCAACATATTCAATAGAAGGAAAAAAACAGATAGAAGAAAATATAAGATATTATAAAGAAAATGCTAGAATTATAAAAAATGGATTAGAAGAGTCAGGATTTACAGTATATGGAGCAGTAAATTCACCATATATTTGGTTAAAAGTGCCAGACGGTATGACTTCATGGGAATTCTTTGATAAATTATTAGAAGAGGTTAATGTGGTAGGAACACCGGGAAGTGGATTTGGACCTCATGGAGAAGGATATTTTAGATTAACTGCTTTTGGAACAAAAGAAAATACAGTAAAAGCAATTGAAAGAATTAAAAAATGGAATAGAAAATAGTAATGTGATTTAAAAAAGCAATTAGAATGATTAGAATTTTAATTGCTTTTTTAAGTTATTGTTCAGCCCTTCCTAGTATTGGATAATTTTTTATGTTTTGATGGAATTTAATTGAATTAGAGACTATTAATAAATTTTATGGAAAGTGTTCAAACGTCCGCGTTTGGAAGGGTGCTATAAAATTTGCTTAGAGTTTCTTTGATAATTATATTGACAGATAGACATAAAAAATTATCCAATACTAGGAAGGGCAGATTCGTACTTTAAAAGCTATAAAACAAAAGTTCGAAAAACATATTGACTTTTGCAAGTAATATTTATATAATATGAAAAAATAAAAATAAAAAGGAGCAAAAAATGAAAGAAGAATTTTTAACATTATTAAGAACTGTAAATAGAGAAGGAATAGAAGACTTAATTAATTTTTTAGAAAAATCAGACTTTTTCAAAGCACCTGCTAGTACAAGATTTCATGGAGATCATGAAGGAGGATTAGTAGAACATAGTTTAAAAGTATATGAAATTTTAAAACATAAAGTAGAACACAATATAAAAGGAATAACAGTACCAGAAGAGTCTATCATTATTATTGGATTATTACACGATATATGCAAAACTAACTTTTATAAAGTAGATTATAGAAATGCAAAAAATGCATTAGGCGTGTGGGAAAAAGTACCATATTATACCATTGAAGATACAATTCCATATGGTCATGGTGAAAAATCTGTGATGATGATTACAGAATATATGAAATTAACACCTGAGGAAAAATATGCTATTAGATGGCATATGGGATATACAGAGCCAAAAGAATTATATAATGCCATAGGTGCTTCATATACAAAATATCCAATTGCTTTATTAACACATGAGGCAGACTTAGAGGCAACATATTTTTATGATACATAATATTCAATTGTGTCCAATTGGGGACGTTTCTTTTTGGACAAAAAATCAATGAAGAAAGGAAAATAACATGTTAGCATATATAAAAGGAACACTAGAAATGAAAATGACAGAATATGTAGTGATCGATGTAGGTGGATTAGGTTACAAAGTATTTATGTCAGGAACAGGTATGGATCAATTAGGAGAAATTGGAAATGAGGTAAAAGTATATACCTATTATAGAGTAAGAGAAGATGATATTAGTATATATGGATTTAATACAAATGAAGAATTAAGAATGTTTGAACTATTATTATCTGTTAGTGGTGTAGGAGCAAAAACTGCATTAGCTATGCTTGCAGTATGTACACCTTCTGAATTTGTATTAGCAATTGTGTCAGAAGATATCAATGTATTAACATCAATTCCGGGAATTGGTCCCAAATCTGCTAAAAGAATTATTTTAGAATTAAAAGATAAAATCAAAAAAGAGCAACAAATACAAGAATTAACAAGTGCGTCAAAAAATAGCAAAACAATTAGTGAAACAAATGTAAAAGTAAAACAACTAATAGAGGATGATAATAAAGTTCAAGAAGCAATAGCAGCATTGCAAGTTTTAGGATATAATAAAAAAGAAATAGAAAAAGCATTCATGAAAATAGAAAAAGCAGGGCTAACAACAGAAGAATTAATTAAAAAGGGATTAGCAATTTTAGCAAATTAAGAGAAAAATAAGATCCATAAAAAGGGAGAGAAAATCATGAATAGTAATGAGCCATTAGCATTTAGAGTAAGACCAAGAACATTAGAAGAATATGTAGGACAGGAACATGTGTTGGGAAAAGATAAAATATTATATAGAACCATAAAAGCAGATAGATTGTCTAGTATTATTTTATTCGGACCGCCCGGATGTGGAAAGACCTCATTAGCAAGAGTTATTAGTGAAACAACAAAATATAAATTTTATAAAATCAATGCGGTTACTTCTGGTGTAGCCGATATCAAAAGAGTTGTGGAAGAAACTAAAAACTTTATGATAAATCCAATAGGAAAAAGTATTTTATTTATTGATGAAATTCACAGATTTAATAAATTACAACAAGATGCATTACTTCCATATGTGGAAAATGGAACAGTTATTTTAATAGGAGCAACTACAGAAAATCCATATTTTGAAGTAAATAAGGCATTAATATCTAGGTCAATGGTTATCAAATTAGAGCCATTGACAATAGAAAATGTCTTTACTATTTTGAAAAATGCCATTACAAGAAAAGATGGATTAGGAGAATATAATATCAAAATAGAAGATGAAACGTTGAAAAAATTAGCCATCATATCGAACGGAGATGTTAGGACAGCATTAAACGGATTAGAAGTTGCTGTATTAACAACGAATATGGAGGCAGATGGATATATTCATATTACAGATGAGATTATTAAAAATAGTGTACAAGATAGGAAGGCAATATTTGATAAGAATGGAGAAGCACATTATGACAATATTAGTGCATTTATTAAATCTATGAGAGGATCTGACCCAGATGCAGTAGTATTTTACTTAGCAAGGGCCTTAAATGGAGGAGAAGACCCTATGTTTTTAGCAAGGAGAATTGTGATTTGTGCTTCAGAGGATGTTGGATTAGCAAATCCACAAGCACTAGTTGTTGCTAATTCTGCTATGCAAGCTGTTCATATGGTGGGAATGCCTGAAGCAAGAATTATATTATCAGAAGCAGCTGTATATGTGGCATTATCTAAAAAATCAAATGCAAGTTATTTGGCAATTAATAAGGCATTAGAAGATGTGAAAAATAAAGAAACAGGAGAAGTACCTATGCATTTAAGAAATGCACCTATTGAAGATATGAAAAACTTAGGATATAGTAATGGATATTTGTATCCACATGATTTCCCGGGACATTATGTGGAACAACAATATTTACCAGATGAAATGATAGGAACAAAATATTTTGTAAAAGATGAGAATATAGATTTATGATAAACTAGGATTAACTTATATAATAAAGATGACATTTTATAAAAAAAGTGTCATCTTTATGTTTTTTTAGTATAGTATATGAAATTATAGGAAAGGATAAATACAAATAGAATGATAGGAGGACAAAATGCACAATGATGAAAAACAACAATGTACGCAAGAAAGCCAATGGAAAAATACAGATCAAATTTACCTATTTGAATTACAAAAATTTTTAGACTTAACAGAAAATATAAAAGATGAAGAATTGAAAAAAGAGATTGTATTACAAATGTTAAAATGTGATAAAAGAGTGACACAATTAGCAGAAAAAAAATTTGAAGAATTAAAAAATGGATGAATAAAAAGAAAAGAATTGCAAAAAATAGATAATATGAAAAATATAAGTAAAAAAATAATAATAGGATTATTGGCTGGAATTGTAAGTGGTCTTTTTTCAACAGGAGGAGGAATGATTGTAGTTCCAGCATTTATCTATTTATTAAATATGGAGGATAAAAAAGCAAGAGGAACATCAATATTTTGTATATTACCAATGGTAATAACAAGTGGTATTTTTTATTATAGAAGCAATTATATCGATTGGAATATTTCCATATTGTGTGCAATTGGAGGAATGATAGGAGGATACATTGGTGCAAAAATATTAAAAAAGATACCAGTTCAATATTTAAAAATTGTATTTACGATTTTTTTAATATATGCATCCTATAAAATGCTTTTTAAATAAGAGAAAAAATGATAGAAATTTTAATAGGGATTATATCAGGAATTATTAGTGGAACAGGAATGGGAGGAGGAACAATATTAATTTTTCTCCTTGTATATGTATTAGGTATAGATCAACATATTGCACAAGCTACAAATTTAATTTTCTTTATACCTACCTCTATAATTGCCATTATCATTAATCTCAAGAACAAAAATATTGCTTTACAAAGTGCAATATTTATCTCTATATTTGGTATATTAGGAGCGATTATAGGAGCTAATATATCAATACAAATCAATGTAAATATATTAAGAAAGTGTTTTGGAATTTTTTTAGCAATTATTGCTATACATGAAATATATACCATTGTAAAATGGTATAAAAAACAAAAATTAAGAAATAATAAGAAAAATGAATATATAAAATAATATAATAGAGAGGATGATGAATATGAAATTTGTAAAAGGTGTTGTTATTGGAGGATTATTAGTAACAGGAGCAGCTATGATGTATACTGAAATGGGTAAAGGTACAAAAAGAAAAATGATGAAAAAAGGAAGAAATATGATAAAAAAAATGGGAATTGTATAAGTAGAAAAAATTCAACTCTATTAGAGTTGAATTTTTCCAGACTGTTGACAAAGTATATAAAAATATTTTGTTCAACAGTCTTTTCTTTGGATTTATTTTTTTGATTTTAAGTTTTTTTATTATTTGAAAAAATATA
>CAJFRV010000045.1 GCA_904419495.1 uncultured Clostridia bacterium
TTCTAAAAATTCCATAAAGGAATTATAACATTTAGAGAAGAAAAATAAAAGGCACTAAATTTAATTAGTGCCAGTGCGAACGAAGTTCGCTTTCTTGTACGAAATAAAGAAAGAGGTAACATATGAATGGTATATTAATCATAAATAAACCACCCCAATATACATCACATGATATTGTGGCAAAAGTAAAAAAAATAACGGGAGAAAAAGTGGGGCATACAGGAACATTAGATCCATTAGCAACAGGTGTTTTGCCATTACTAATTGGAAAAGGAACATTGTGTTCGAAATATTTAATGAATCATGATAAAACATATATAGTTGTTTTAAAATTAGGAATTAAAAAAAGTACAGGGGATGAAGAAGGAGATGTTATACAAGAAGAAGTAGTTCATGAGAATTTATTAGAAGAAAAACAAGTAAAAACAGCTTTAGAAAGTTTCTTAGGAGAACAAGAACAAATCCCACCTATGTATTCTGCTATTAAAGTAAATGGAAAAAAATTGTATGAATATGCTAGAAAGGGCCAAGAAGTAGAAATTCAGCCAAGAAAAATAACGATATATGATATACAATTATTAAAAATAGATAGAGAAAATTGTGAAATTCAATTTCAAGTGAGTTGTTCAAAAGGAACATATATTAGAAGCTTATGTGAAGACATTGCAAAAAAAATGGGAACAGTTGGATATATGAAAGCATTACAAAGAACAAGAGTTGGAACTTTTATGATAGAGCAATCTGTTCCAATTGAAGATTTGAATGAAAAAGTGATAAAAAAACATATCATAACTATTGAGAGCTTCTTTAAAGATTTAAATAGTATTGAATTAAATGAAAAAAAACTACAGCTATTTTTAAATGGTGTAAAATTACGATTTAATTTAAAAGAAGATATTTATAAAATATATCATAATCAACAATTTATAGGAATTGGTATTGTGAAAGATAACCTTTTAAAAAGAGATATTGTTCTTGAATAGGAAAAAGTGATTTTTCCTATTCAAGAACATCGCTTCGCTCTAGCGATTGCACACAAATTTTACTAATGTAAAATTTGGCACCGAACAATGACGCGGACTTTGAAATGTTATGAACAGAAAAATATTTAAAAAAGCCCGCTATTGTTCTATAAACAAAATCACCTTAATATACTTAAAATAGAAAAGTATATGAGGTGATTTTATGTATTATATACAGGAAACTGACAAGCTTAATAAAATAGAAAAATGGTTTCATATTGTAAAACTAGAAAATGATCATATTATTTTACCAATAGTAAAGACAAGTCTGGATGACAAAACGGCATATAAATTAGCAATGAAAACTAAAAAAATTTTGGATAAGGTAAATAGTAAAAAGTTGGTATTAAGTAAAAGGATAAAACAGCAAGAAAACTATGTAAATTATCTATATTCTTATGGCTATGAAATCGTAGATGGTAAATGGTTGTTTCAACTATTAATTTTTAATGTATTAGAATATATGATAAAAAAATTAAACATTAGAAAAGAAGATATACGAATAGGAATTTTAGTAAATGATGTTTCAGATTTAGCAATTTATGTTATAAAAGAACTTGTTACAAAATATAAAAATGTAAAAATTGTAACCAATCATATTCACAAATTTCAAAATATTGAAGAAAAAATGATAGAGGAATATGGAATATTTATTAGTGTAGGAAATAATAAACGAAAAGTACTATCTAAAACAAATATGATTTTGAATTTAGATTTTCCTACAGAGCTAATTAATAAATATCAAATACATAATGAAGCAACTATTATAAATTTTAGAGGAAATGTAAAAATAAAGGACAAAAGATTTACAGGATTAAATATTAATGATTATGAAATTCATTGGAAGGAAAAAGAAAATGAAATATTTTATACAAAAGATATGTATGAAGCAATACAACATAAAAATCAACCAGTTGAGGAATTGCTGAAAAAGATTAAAAGAGATAATATCCAAATTAAAGAATTAATTGCTGTTAATACAGTTATTTAGTAATTGGAATGAATACAAAAATATTATATATATACTTGTAATATTTGGAATGTTAACAATAACTTAAGGTTTTATTAAAAATTTTAGGAAATGCTTTCCTTTTTTAATAAAATATACTATAATGTAATTGTCGATTTAGACAAGGAGGTAAGAAAATGCCAAGTAATAATAGAAGAAATAATGATGATGATAAAACAAGGAAATATAAAATGCAAAATGCAAAAAGAAAAAAGAGGCCAAATCAGACAAGACAAGATCCAAGAGCAACAAAAAGAGTGGATACAACTAAAACAAGTAAAGGAAAAAAAGGCAAAAAAGGGAAAAATAAAGAAGGAAAATTTTCATCAAGACATCCAAAACTAATGATGGTATTAAGGATATGCATATTACTTTTCTTGTTATTATGTGTAATAGGTGCAGGAATTGTAGCAGGTATATTTTTTGGACTATTTGGAGATGATTTTGAAATTACAAAAGAGGAATTGACAATAGGGGCTGCCAATTCTGTTATAGTTGATAAAAATGGTGGTGTTATTGCAAATTTAAGTGGAGATGAAAAGCGAAAGATTATTACACTTGAAGACATGGCAGAATATTTGCCAAAAGCTTATGTAGCAATGGAAGATGAAAGATTTTATGAACATAGTGGTGTGGATTTAAAAAGAACAGCGGGTGCTATATTGCAAACATTATTAGGAAATAGTTCTTATGGTGGAAGTACAATAACACAACAATTGGTAAAAAATATAACAAAAGATGATGAAAGATCTGGTATAGCTGGTATCATGAGAAAGGTAAGAGAATGGGCAAAAGCATATCAAGTAGAAAGAATGATATCAAAAGATCAAATTTTAGAGTTATATTTAAATATACTATATGTTGGAGGAGAAGGAAATTTACATGGTGTAGAATTAGGTGCTGAGTATTATTTCAATAAAAGTGCAAAAGATTTAAGCTTAGCAGAATGTGCGTATATGGCAGGAATCAATAGTTCACCAAGTAGATATAATCCATTTGATGAAAGTAAAGATAATACAGAATTAATCAAAAGCCAAACAAAAGTAGCTTTAAATAAAATGAAAGAATTAGGATATATCAATAGTCAAGAGGAATATGATGCAGCAATTGCAGAAGTAGATGCTGGATTAAAATTCCAAAAAGGTGCTATTGCAACTTCATCATCATATTCTTATCATACAGAAGCGGTACTAGACCAAGTAATCGATCAAGTAATGGAAGAAAAAGGTTGGTCACAACAAATGGCAGAAAATTATGTATATAGTAGTGGATTAACAATATATTCAACAGTAGATACAAATATACAGACACAAATGGAAGAAGTATTTAAAGATACAAAATATCAGATAAAAGGAAAGGCTACAAATAAAGAGACAGGAGAAAAATTAAATGATCATTCTCAAGCAGCAATGGTAGTAATTGATTATAAAACAGGAAATGTATTAGGAACTGTTGGAGGATTAGGAGAAAAAACAGAGAGCAGAGGATTAAACAGAGCGACACAAAGTGTTAGACAAACAGGTTCATCTATAAAGCCTATAGCAGTTATTGCACCAGCATTACAAGAAAAAGTAATAACAGCAGCAACAGCATACATGGATCAAGAAACTAATTTTGGAGGAAATTATACACCTAAAAATCAAAATGGTAAATTTAGTAACGAATCTGTAAATATAAGATATTTTATTGCCAAATCCTTAAATATACCAGCAGTTAAAATAATGAGAGAACTAACTCCAAGTAAATCAATAGAGTATTTGAACAAAATGGGACTTAGTCATATAACGAAGGAACAAGATAATGACTTATCTTTAGCACTAGGTGGAACAACTAATGGTGCAACACCACTAGAAATGGCAGCTGCATATGCAACAATTGCAAATGATGGTGTATATATTACACCAACATTTTATACAAAAGTAGTAGATTCTAGTGGAAACACAGTATTAACACCAAAACAAGAACAAACAAGAGTTATATCTGAACAAAATGCATATATCACAAAAGAAATTGTGCAAGAACCAGTAAAATCTGGAGGAACAGCAACATATTGTGCAATTAGAGGAATGGATGTTGCAGCAAAAACAGGAACAACAGATGATGATAAAGATAGATGGCTTTGTGGATTTACACCATATTATGCAGCTGCATGTTGGTATGGATATGATCAACCTGAAACTGTTTCTTATTCTGGAAACAATCCAGCTGGTGTTTTATGGGATAATGTGATGACTGCTATTCATAAAGATTTAGCAAATGCAACTTTTACAAGACCAAGTGGTATTGTAGAGCAATCTGTATGTAAAACAACAGGTTGTATAGCAACAACAGGATGTAATAATAAATATACAGAAATCTTTACACAAGATAATTTACCAGAACAATGTGAAGGACATGGAAGTCAAACAATATGTACAGAATCAAATAAAATAGCAACAGAATATTGTTCACAATATTGTGATACAAGACAAAATTATTATGGTGCAGTACTTCCAAAAGAAGAATTAAATTTATGGACACCTGTACATGGTAAAGGTTCAACGGGAACAAAGATTGAAGAAACATGTACATTGCATACAAAGCCAAAAGAAGAAGAAAAACCTACATCACCACCTACAAATACATCAAATAGCACATCAGGTGGAAATACATCAAGTGGGAACGGAAATACATCAGGTGGAAACGGCAATACTTCAGGTGGAAATGGAAACACTTCAAGTGGAAACGGCAATACTTCAGGTGAAGACGGAAATACAACTTCAGGAGATAATAATACAGTAACACAATAAGAAAAGTTCAGATGAAAGAGAAATTGAGATGTGAAAAATTCACATCTCAATTTAAAACAATAATGGTATAAATAATAATGTACATAAAAAAGAAATAAAATGTAGATAAACATATAATGCTTTACAAAAAGGGAGGATTAAGTATGGATATATATTTATATAATACATTGACAAAAGAAAAAGATATATTAAAACCACTGAAAGAAAAGGAGATAAAAATTTATTCATGTGGTCCAACTGTATATAAAGATGCAACAATTGGTAATATGAGAACAAATATATTTCAAGATGTGTTAAGAAGAATGTTAAAATATAATGGATATACAATTAAACATGTTATGAATATAACAGATGTAGGCCATTTAGTTTCTGATGGAGATGAAGGAGAAGACAAAATGATTAAATCGGCAAAAGAAGAACATAAAACGCCATTAGAAATTGCAGAACATTATACAAAATTATTTTTTGACGATTTAAAAGATTTAAATATTGAAACTCCAGAAATTGTTTGTAAAGCAACAGATTATATATCAGAAATGTTAGAATATGTAAAAGAACTTGTACAAAAAGGATATGCATATGAAACTTCAACAGCTATCTATTTTGATGTTTCAAAATTAGATAAATATCCAATTTTATCTAACTTAAATGTAGAAGAACAAAAAGCCGGTGCAAGAGTAAATGTGGATCCAGAAAAAAAGAATCCATATGATTTTGCATTATGGATAAAAGCACCAGAAAATCATTTAATGAAATGGGATAGTCCATGGGGACCAAGTTATCCGGGATGGCATATTGAATGTTCAGCAATGTCTAGAAAGCATCTAGGAGAACAATTTGATATTCATACAGGAGGAATTGATCTAATACCAACACATCATGAAAATGAAATTGCACAAAGTAAAGGTATATGTGGTAAAATACCTGCTAATTATTGGGTACATGGAGAATATCTGTTAATTAATGGTGGAAAAATGTCAAAAAGTTTAGGAAATGTATATTTATTGAAAGACATTAAAGAAAAGGGATATGATCCATTAGTATATAGATTATTATGCTACACATCTAGTTATAGAAATAAATTAAACTTTACATGGGAAGGCATAGATGCATCTTCAAAATCATTAGAAAGATTAAGAAATGGTTATCAAGTAAATAAAAATGGAACAGATACACTAAATGAAGAAGATAAAAAAGAATTAGATAGATTAGAAAATGAATTCCATAAAGCGATTAATGATGATATGAATATGCCTTTGGCTATGAGTTTTGTATGGGAAGTATTAAAATATCCTAAAAAATCTCCAGAGATTGCACAATTGTTATTAAAATTTGATACAGTATTAGGCATAAAAATAGATAAAGAAGAACAAAAAGTGGAAATTCCAAAAGATGTATTAGAATTAGTGGAGAAAAGAAAACAAGCAAGACAAGAAAAAAATTGGCAAGAATCAGATAGATTAAGAGATGAAATACAGACATTAGGATATAATGTGAAAGATACAAAAAATGGTGTAGAAATATCAAAAAATTGAGATATAATGAACTTTAGAGACAGGGACTAAAGTTCATTTTTTTACCATTTATGCTTGTACTTTTTAACAAGTAGTAATATAATAAAAACATAATAGAAGAAAAGAAAGGAATGATTTTATGGCAATATTATTACCGGGAGGAGCAGGATTTATAGGAAGTCATACAGCAGTAGAGTTATTAAATGCTGGAAAGGACATTGTCATCATAGACGATTTTTCTAATAGTAAACCAAGTGTATTAGAAGCAATAAAGAAAATAACAGGAAAAGATTTCAAATTTTATGAAATGAACTATATGGATAGAGAAAAACTAGAAAAAGTTTTTGAAGAAAATGAAATAGAAGCAGTTATCAATTTTGCAGGATTTAAAGCAGTAGGAGAATCTGTCCAAAAACCAATTGAATATTATACAAATAATGTATCAGGGGCCTTGGTTGTACTAGATGTCATGAGAAAATATAATTGCAAAAAATTTATTTTCAGTTCATCAGCAACTGTATATGGAGATCCAGAAACAATTCCAATAACAGAAGAATGTAGAACAGGTGGAACAACAAACCCATATGGTACAAGTAAATTATTTATTGAACAAATTTTAAAAGATATTTATCATGCAGATAATACATGGGACATTTGTATCTTAAGATATTTTAACCCAGTGGGAGCACATAAAAGTGGACTAATTGGCGAAGAACCACAAGGAATACCAAATAACTTAATGCCATATATTGTGCGTGTTGCAGCAGGAACGTTAAAAGAACTATCTGTATTTGGAAATGATTATGATACACCAGATGGAACAGGCGTTAGAGATTATATACATGTTGTTGATTTGGCAAAAGGACATGTAAAGGCTTTAGAGAAATTGGATAAAGAAGAAGAAGGATTATATATCTATAACTTAGGAACAGGAAAAGGATATAGTGTATTAGATATGGTAAAAGCATTTGAAAAAGCAACAGGCAAAAAAGTACCATATAAAATTACAGCAAGAAGAGAAGGAGATATTGCAACTTGTTATGCAGATCCTAAAAAGGCTACAGAAGAGCTAGGATGGACGGCAGAAAAAACATTAGAAGATATGTGTTTAGATTCATGGAACTATATTCAAAAATAATTTTATGATGTCCAATTGGGGACGTTTCTGTTTGGGACATTTTTATGTAAATCTTTAATTTTATAAAAATCATATATAATAAAAATTTATGAAATGACGAATGTGAATGAAATCATATTAGAAAAAATTAAGGTATCTAATAGGAGAATCTCAAATCTTGCTTTGAGAGGTGCCTATTAGATACCTTTAATTTTTCTTTATGATGTAATGTTAGCCGAGGAATGTAATAAATTTTTATTATATATCATTTTTATTTTATA
>CAJFRV010000046.1 GCA_904419495.1 uncultured Clostridia bacterium
TTAATGTTACAGACTTTGTAATTTTATGTGGATAATCTTCCTTTAATTTTTCTTTATTAATTATTTTTTCTTCTTTAGGGGTTTTTCAGTCCTTTAGTTAGTCACTCTAAGATTTTTTCATTTAAATTATATCAATAAAAAACGAATATATCAATAAAAAAATTTTAAAATATAATATTTTTTAAAAAATTAGAAAATTAAATAAAAAATAAAGTAAACCTGAAAGTGTAGATTTATGAGTATATAATTAAATTTTAGGATTTCTTAGAGTGACTAACTAAAGGAAAATGTGAAATCTATAAAAAGCTTGAAAACTAAAGAAAATATAGGAAAGAGGGATTCAATGAAAAAAAAGAATATTAGAAAAGAACAAGGAATTACTTTATTAGCATTGGTTATTACAATAGTTATTTTATTGATATTAGCAGGAATTACCATAAATGCGATAACAGGAGAGAATGGAATTATAGGAAATGCAGGACAAGCAAAGGAAGAAACAGAAATAGCAAATGAAAAGGAAATTGTAGAAAAAGCAACGGTACAGGCAATGGGAAATAATAAATATGGGAATATTGAAGAAAGTGAATTACAAGAACAACTAGATAAAGAAACAAAAGAAGGAAAAACACAAATAGCAGATGTTGGAGATGAATTTGAAGTTGTGTTTAAAGAAAGCAACAGATATTACATAGTAGATAAGGAGGGAAACGTAGAAGGTGTTTTTGAAATTATAGAGGATCAATATCCGGGAGATATTACTGTTGGAAAAGATGGAGAAACATTATCTGGAAGTGAAGAACATCCATATGAAATTTGGTGTATAGAAGATTTAGTAGAATGGTCTCAAAATTATATGAACTATCAAAATTCTTATATAGAATTGAAAAGAACATTAAATTTTGAATCAAAGATATCTTATACAAACGGAAAAATGCTAAATTGCAATTCAATAGAAGAGCTAAGAGAATTACTAACAAATCCTTCTGGAAGTGGATTTACACCAATAAATAGTTTTTATGGTACTTTTGATGGAAAGAATTTTGAAATACAAAATATTTATGAAAATGTATCAGAAGGATATGCTGGACTAGTTGCTAGAGGTAAAGGAACAATACAAAATTTAGGAATAACAGGAAGTATTAATGCACTAACAGGTAGTGCAGGAGGATTGGTAGGATATGCTGATGAAAATATAGTTATAAATAATTGCCATAATTTAGCCAGTATAAATGCAAAAGAGGATGCTGGTGGAATTATTGGGTATATATATGCTGGAACAACGAGAAATTGCATAAACTGTTATAATAAAGGAAGTATACAAGGTGGAAATTCATCGGGGGGAATAATAGGAGAAACAATAGCTGGAGGTGTAAAAATATATAATTGTTATAATGTGGGGAGAGTTAAAGGCGTAAATGCTGGTGGGATTATAGGATATAAAGCCCACAATACTGAAACAGAGATAAAAAATGTGTATAATTATTCAGAAGTTGAAGGAAGCAATTATCAAGGAGAAATTATTGGTTTTAATTGGGCATATGATACAGCATCATCTCCTACAATAGAAAATGTATTTTATACAAATCAAACAATAGGACCATTTGGTAGATTTGCAAATGCCATAGGAACACCAATATATTGTGAAAATGTTTCAGATAATAAGGTTGTAACTCAATTAAATGATTATGTTTCATCTGTTACCGAACAAGATATGATATGGAAATCTTGGACTTTAGGAAAAGAAGGTTATCCAATATTTGAATAAAAATATCAAAAAGCACTTGAAAAATATAAAAAACATGATATAATAAGGAACATAATATAAAAAACAATAGTCAGGACACGATAAATAGCATAATATCTTAAAGAGAGCCAAAGGTAGCTGAGAATTTGGTAAGTAAACTCTATTTATTATCCCCTAACTGTTACTAAACTGAAATAAAAGTAAGTATAGTCGTAAATCTGCGTTAAAGATGAATGAAGAGAACTAATTAAAAGAGAATTAATTGGTTAAAATAGGTGGTACCGCGGAAAGTAAAGCTATTTCGTCCTAAGTTAGGATGTAAATAGCTTTTTTTGATTAAAACAAATGAAAATCAGCATCTTGTACATTTGTTTTATACTTTGCCAAACTTCGACGTACCAGAGTACGCCTTCAGCTTGACAAAATACAAAAAAATGCACAATATACTAATTTTGATTTGTTTTAAAAGATAAATGAAATGAAAATCAACATCCTATACATGAAAGTTTATAATTTTAAAAACATAAAAAAATAAAAAGGAGGAGATTGTATGTACAAAAAAGTAGAATTGCAAAATGGTTTTGTCGGAATGGAAAATGATGTTGCGAAAATGTGGAAGGATAAAGACATCATAAAGAAAAGCCTTAATGGAAATCAAGGAAAACGATATTTTACCTTTTATGATGGACCTCCAACAGCAAATGGAAAACCACATGTAGGACATATTGAAACAAGGGTTATGAAAGACTTAATTCCAAGATACAAAGTCATGAAAGGATACAGAGTTATCAGAAAAGCTGGATGGGATACACATGGCTTACCAGTGGAACTAGAAATAGAGAAAAAACTAGGTATTTCAGGAAAACAACAAATAGAAGAATATGGTGTTGAAAAATTCGTAAAACAATGTAAAGAAAGTGTTTTTGAGTATGTTCATCTATGGGAAGAAATGACAAACAAAGTTGGATTCTGGGTAGATATGGATGATCCATATGTAACTTATCATAATGAATATATCGAATCTGTATGGTGGGCATTAAAACAAATGTGGGAAAAAGGATTACTTTATGAAGGACATAAAGTTATGCCATATTGCCCAAGATGTGGAACAGCTTTATCATCACACGAAGTAGCACAAGGATATAAAGATGTAAAAGATTTAACATGTGTTGCAAAATTCAAAGTAGTTGGAAAAGATAACACATATATCTTAGCATGGACAACAACACCATGGACATTACCATCAAACTTAGCATTATGTGTTAATAAATCATATGAATATGCTGAAGTAAAAGCAAATATTGGAACAGATGATGAACCAGTATATGAAAACTATATTTTAGCAAAAGATTTATTAGAAACTGTATTAAAAGAAACACCATATGATGTTGTAAAAACATTTAAAGGTGAAGAATTATTAGGTACAAAATATGAAAGATTAATGCCATATGGAGAAGTAGAAGGAAAAGCATTTGAAGTCATTCATGGAGATTATGTAACATTAACAGATGGTACAGGTATTGTTCATATTGCACCTGCTTATGGTGAAGATGATAGTTATGTTGCAAAACAAAATGGTATTACATTCATCAATCTAGTAGATAAAGAAGGAAAATTTGTAAAAGAAGTAGAGCCATGGGCTGGAAGATTTGTAAGAGATTGTAATGAAGATATTTGTAAATGGTTAAAACAAGAAAATAAACTATTTAGCAAAGAAAAACATATGCACTCATATCCACATTGCTGGAGATGTGATACACCACTTTTATATTATCCAAAAGAAAGTTGGTTTGTTGCTATGAGTAAACTAAGAGATGAATTAGTTGAAAATAACAGCAAAGTAAATTGGTATCCAGAAACGATAAAAACAGGAAGATTTGGAAAATTCTTAGAAAATGTTATTGATTGGGGAATTTCAAGAGATAGATATTGGGGAACACCACTACCAATCTGGACTTGCGAAGATGAAAATTGCGGACATCAAGAATGTATTGGTTCTATTGCAGAACTAAAAGAAAAAGGAATTGATGTACCAGATGATATAGAATTGCATAAACCATATATTGATAATGTATATCTAAAATGTCCAAAATGTGGTAAGAAAATGCATAGAGCAAAAGAAGTTATCGACTGTTGGTTTGACTCAGGTTCAATGCCTTTTGCACAATGGCATTATCCATTTGAAAATAAAGAAATGTTTGACAACAACTTCCCAGCACAATTTATTTCAGAGGCAGTTGATCAAACAAGAGGATGGTTCTATACATTAACAGCAGTAGGAACAGCCTTATTTGGAAGAACACCATTTGAAAACTGTGTGGTTTTAGGTCATGTTCTAGATGAGAAAGGACAAAAAATGTCTAAATCAAAAGGAAATGGCGTAGACCCAATGGAATTATTAAACACAGTTGGTGCAGATGCAACAAGATGGCATTTCTATACATGTAGTGCTCCATGGTTACCAACAAGACTAGGATTAGAAAATGTAAAAGAAACCCAAAGAGGATTTTTAAGCACATTATGGAATGTATATTCTTTCTATGTGTTATATGCAGAAATTGATCAATTTAACCCATTAAAATATAAAGATTTCAAAGTAACAAATGTTATGGATAAATGGATTATTTCAAAATTAAATACATTAATTAAAGATGTTGATCATAAATTAGATAGCTATGATATTACAGGAGCAGCATTAGAAATAGAAGAATTTACAGACAGTTTATCAAACTGGTATGTTAGAAGAAACAGAGAGAGATTCTGGAGTCAAGAATTAACAGATGACAAGATCGGAGCATATGTAACATTATATAAAGTATTAGTAGACTTATGCAAAGTATCAGCACCATTTGTACCATTCATGACAGAAGAAATTTATCAAAACTTAGTGGTTAGTTTAGATAAAACAGCACCTGAAAGTATCCATTTATGTTCATGGCCAGAAGTCGATGAAAAAGTAATCGATAAAGACTTAGAAAAAGAAATGGATTTAGCATATAGAATTGTCAAACTAGGAAGAAGTGCAAGAAACTCTGTGAACATCAAAAACAGACAACCATTATCAGAAATGTTAATTTCAATTGATACACTTCCAGAATACTATGCAGACATTGTTAAAGAAGAATTAAATGTGAAAGAAGTTGTATTAGGAGCAGAAATGTCTAAATATGTAAACTTCGAAATTAAACCAAATTTACCAGTATTAGGAAAAGAATATGGTAGATTAATACCAAAAATCAAAGAAGCAATCGCAAAGAAAAATCAAATGGACTTAGCAAATACTGTAAAAAATGGTGGAGTAGAATATATTGAAATCGATGACACACAAATCGGACTAAATGCAGAAAATCTATTAGTCACCATGCAAGGTAAAGTTGGATTTGCATTTAGCGGAGAAGGAGAAATTGGTGTTGTATTAGACACAACTATTACGCCAGAATTAGCAGAAGAAGGTGTCTTAAGAGAAGTCTTATCAAAAGTACAAAATATGAGAAAAGACAGTGGCTTCGAAGTATTAGACAGAATCAATCTATATGTAGCAGGAAATGAAAAAGTAGAAGCTGTTATCAAAAAATACGAAGAAACCATTAAACATGATACATTAGCAGATAACATTTTTTATAATAAAGAAGGAAGAGACTATACAGATACAAATATCAATGGAGAAAATCTAAAGGTTAATGTTGAAGTGATAAAATAACTTAAGAAAAAGCATATTAATTTTTATAAGATTAATATGCTTTTTATAGAATAAGGTTGCACAGAAAAATTGCATAGCAATTTTTCGCGTCGACAAATCTTTACGCTTCTTCGAGAACTTAAATATATATAGTTAAATTAAAAAAATAGAGGAAAGTTCTCGCGAAGCGAGATTTGTCTCTGAAATAAATGACGAAAAGAGCAAAAAATGTCAGTAAAGTCTTGATAAAGCGACTATATCGTTATATAATAGTGCTAAATTTGAGCTATTTAGCAAGATAGGAGGATTACTTATGGCTTATTCTGAAGAGGAAAAACAGAATGCATTAAAAAGAATAGAAAATGGTGATAGAATAAAAGATATAGCTGAAGAAACGGGAATTAGTGTACAAACTTTATATAATTGGAGAAAAGCTAATAAATTAGTAGAAGAGAATCAAGGTAAAGATGAAATTAATAAAGAGGAAATAGAGAAAGATAAAGAAAATTTAAGTCTGAAACAGACAAATACAGAAGAAAATCATATAGAACAATCTATAATAATAAAAAAATTAATTAGAGAAAGAAGATTTAGAGAGGCCAAGGAAATAGGAAAAAGATTTCCAAATGATCCAGAAATTCAATGTCAAATGATGATAATAGCAACAGAAGAAAGAGATATAGAAACAGTAAAAGAGATAGGAAAAAGATTTCCAAATGATCCACGAATCGGATTTCAGATAGCAAGCGCAATAATGAGACGAAATAAAAAAAGAGTAAATACGGTTAAAAAAAGTGTAAAATCTGATAAAAAAGAGAAAGCACAATTAAATCGTATAAAAACACAATTGTGTTACGATAAAATAGATTATAGCACAATAGAAACTCTAAAAAAGAATACAGATATTAGTGAATTTAAGAAAGTTATTAGTTTACTTGCTATATGTGAAAAAAAGAAAATGAGAAGTGAAGCTAATAGAATTGTCAGAGAATATGTTACGGAAAATGAACAAGAAAAGAAGATTATAAAACAAATTTTAGCAAAAATAGCATCCAAGAAAGCAAATATATTTGATATGGAGAAATATGATGCTATATTGAATTGGAAAATGGATCCACAATTAAGTAAACAATATAAAGATGAGCTGCAAGAAATCAGTGAAAATAGAAGACAAGAAAGATTAATAGCTAGAAAAAAAGCTCAAGATATTGAAGAAAAGAAAAAAACTCCTACTGAAAGAGTGAATATGAGTGAAAAAGTTGAAGAAAAACGAAGAGATAGAAGTGCAATCTATAGGGAAAGTTTAGTGGTCAAAAGAAATACTGTTAAAATACCAAAAGAACAAAATAAAGAAGAAAATGTAGAAGAAAGTAGTAAAAAACAAAATCAAATGATGTATAATCATATTAATAAATTTATAAAAGAACAGAGAAGAAAACTATATGTAAATATGCAGTCCCAAGATGCAAAGACACAGGCAGATGCTATTACTAAGTGGGATAGAATAGAAATTCTACTAGATAAACTTAATGAAAGAAGTCAAGATAGTGGGTATCTAGAGAGCCTATATAACCGAGTGTTAAACTTAGAAAGTAGACAAGGAATAGAACTTTAATCAATATATTTAAAAGTGTAGATAAACTTGAAGTGAACCCAAATTATTAGACAAAAAAGTTTAATAAGGAGGGTTCATTTTCTATGTCAAAATATTCAAATGATTTTAAATTAGAGGTAGTTCAAT
>CAJFRV010000047.1 GCA_904419495.1 uncultured Clostridia bacterium
GAATAACATCTATCACCTTTTAAGAACAATTTTTGTCCTTCTCTACGGCATCTACGACATTGTTCGTCTTTATATCTTGCCATTTTATTTCTCCTTTCTATTTAATGTCAGGGGACACACCTTACCATTAGGTCATTTCCACTTAGTTTAAGGAATGTCCCCTCCCCTTGTGATTTATTGTTGACCATTGCTAAAATGCTCTCCTCTTTTTTTCATATTTCTATCAGGACACACCTTACTTCTTGGTCACTCCCACTTGGGTTAAGGAATGTCCCCTCCCCTTATGAATGAGTGTTGGCCTTTGCTAAGTTTTATCCTCTTTTCTATTTTTTCTATTTAAATTATACTCTTCTTCTTTTTGGTGGTCTACATCCATTGTGTGGTATTGGTGTTACATCTTTAATTGCACTGATTTCTAATCCTGCTGTTTGAAGTGCTCTGATGGCAGCTTCTCTTCCAGCACCTGGTCCTTTTACAAATACTTCAACAGATTTCAAACCATGTTCCATTGCTGCTTTTGCTGCTGTTTCGGCAACTTGTCCAGCTGCAAATGGTGTACTCTTTCTAGAACCTTTAAATCCTAATTCTCCTGCACTTCCCCATGAAATTGCATTTCCTTGTACATCTGTGATTGTTACAATTGTATTGTTAAAACTAGAATGAATGTGTGCTTGACCTTTTTCTATATTTTTTCTATTTCTTCTTGCAACTGGTTTTCTAGTTGTTTTATTATTAGCCATTGTTTTCAATTCCCTCCTTTATTTAAGTGAACTCATCTCTATTTTCTTGTTTACATTTAATCGATTTTTTAATTATTTTTTACTCTTACTAACTAATTTTCTAGGACCTTTTCTTGTTCTAGCATTTGTCTTTGTTCTTTGTCCTCTTACTGGAAGACCTCTTCTATGTCTTAAACCTCTGTAGCATCCAATTTCTGTTAATCTTTTAATGTTTAATGCTACTTCTCTTCTTAGATCACCTTCAACTTTGTATGATTCGTCAATAACTTTTCTGATGCTATTAACTTCATCATCAGTTAAATCTTTTTAGAACTTGATACACCAATTCCATAGATATATGTAAGTCCTATTTCTACTCTTTTTTCTTTAGGTAAATCTACTCCTGCTATACGAGCCATATGTTTTTGCACCTCCAAAATATTTTTGTTTTTCTTATTTTATTTTATCTTTAATTGTTTTGTCTTAATTCCATTTAAAGGTGAAATGCTACTGGTGTTTACCCCAGTCTTTAAATTTTCTTAAGACATATATATAAACACAAATTTGATATGTAAATCATTTCTGATTTCACAGCCGCTATCCAATTTGTGTTATTAGCATGTTTTTAAGACTATCCTTGTCTTTGTTTGTGTTTAGGGTTTTCATTTATCGCATATTGGTTTTACTGATGGTCTTACTTTCATTTCTTTGCACCTCCTAAAATAACTTATATATGTATTTGGGTTAATTTTTATCTATCTTTATTTTGCTCTCCAAGTGATTCTACCTCTATTTAAGTCATATGGTGAAAGTTCTACTTTTACTTTATCACCCGGTAAAATTTTAATATAATTCATTCTCAATTTACCTGATATATGAGCTAATATTTGATGTCCATTTTCTAATTCTACTTTAAAAGTAGTATTTGGTAATGCTTCTACAACTATACCTTCAACTTCTATAACATCTTCTTTTGACAAAATCTTTCCCCCCTTAAAGAGCTGTTTTACACAAAATTATTCCATTGTGCATAATAACTACTGTATTATACATCATAATTAAAGTATTGTCAATATTTCTGGCTCTTTTTCTGTAATTAAAATTGTATTTTCATAATGGGCTGCCAAACTCCCATCTTCTGTAATAATTGTCCATCCGTCATCTAGTTCTAAAATTCCCGGTTTTCCCTGTATTACCATAGGTTCTATTGCTAATGTCATTCCGGGTTCCAATCTTATTCCTCTCCCAGCTTTTCCATAATTTGGTATTCCCGGATCTTCGTGCATTTCTCTACCTATACCATGTCCTTGAAACTCTCTTACAACTGAATACCCTTGTGAATGAACATATTCTCCAATGGCATGACAAACATCACCAATTCGATTTCCCGGTTTAGCATATTGAATTCCTTCAAAAAAAGCTTGTCTAGTAACTTCTACTAATCTTTTAGCTTCTTTTGAAACATTTCCAATCATAAAGGTTCTTGCGGCATCACCATTAAATCCATTTTTTAGTGCTACTGTATCTACACTAACAATATCTCCTTCTTTTATAACTTTATGTTTTGAAGGAATTCCATGAATAACTTCATCATTTATAGATACACAGATTGATGCTGGAAATTTTGGAATTCCTCTGATTCCTATATCATACCCTTTTTCTGCTGGTATTGCTCCTAGACTTCTCATTGTTTTTTCTGCTATTTGATCTAACTCCCATGTTGTCATTCCCGGTTTTATTTTTTCTTCCAGTTCTTTATATGTTAAAGCAACTACTTTACATGCTTCTCTCATCAATTCAATTTCTTTTTTAGATTTTATTGTTACCATTCTGATTCCTTCTTTCTATATATGAGTATAAAGCAAATTCAAAAGTTGACATTGATCTATCAACTTTTGATTTTATCTTATCGTATTTTCACTTTATATTTAAAAATTTTATATAGTTTTATTTTTCTAATGACTTAATAATATCTTCTGCTACATCTTTTCCCATTCT
This sequence comes from uncultured Clostridia bacterium, assembly GCA_904419495.1. GTDB lineage: Bacteria > Bacillota > Clostridia > TANB77 > CAG-508 > CAG-269. The sequence continues at coordinate 2,718 of CAJFRV010000047.1, forward strand.
ATTAATAGATAAACTAACTGTTTCTGTCTTTAATACTCCTTTTGCATCATAATATTGTACTAATGGACTTGTTTTTTCTTCATAGATTTCTAATCTTCTTTTTATTGCATCTGGATCAGAATCATCTGCTCTTTGTTTTAATGGAGAACCACATTTATCACAAATTCCTTCTTGTTTTGGTGGATTTAATTTTGTATTATAAGTTGTTTTACATTCTTGATTTGTACATACTCTTCTTGTTAACATTCTATCAATCAATTCTTCTTTTGGTGTCACTAGATTTATTACTAAATCTACTTTGTTTCCCTTTTTACTTAAAATTTCATCTAGTTTTTCAGCTTGTTCAATTGTTCTTGGGAATCCATCTAAGATTGCTCCATTTTTAGCATCTTCCCATGTTAATCTATCTTCTACCATTGGTACTGTTACTTCATCAGGAACTAAATCTCCTTTTGATATGTATTTATCTGCTTCTATACCTAATGGTGTTTTTTCACTAATATTTTTTCTAAAGATATCTCCTGTTGAAATTTGTGGTAATCCTGTCTCTTTACTTATCATTCCAGCAACAGTTCCTTTTCCTGTTCCTTGTGCACCTAACATAATGATTATCATAAAAACACTTCCTTTACTTTAATTAATTTTAGGGGGTTACAATTTAATAACCTTTTTAATATTTATTCTATAAATAAACATTAAAAAATTCACTAAATTAACAAATTAGCTTTGCGAGAACCTTATAATCTTTTTATCTAGGTTCTCGCAGAAGGCATAACATTTGTTGACATGAAAATTTTATATTTTTCTATATCATATTTTATTTTTCTAAGAATCCTTTATAATGTCTCATTGCCAATAAAGATTCTAACTGTTGAACTGTCTCTAGTGCAACACCTACAACAATTAATATTGATGTACCTCCAAATGCAATATTTAAACTTGTAAATCTTAATAACATAGGTAATATCGCTATAATTGCTAAAAATAATCCTCCGAAACATGTCAATTTAGAGATAACAGAAGATAAATATTCTGTTGTTGGTTTTCCTGCTCTTATACCCGGAATAAATCCACCATTTCTCTTAATATTATTTGATACTTCTGCCGGATTAAATGTAGCATAAGTATAGAAAAATGTAAACCCTAAAATTAATAACAAATAAACAACTGCATTTGCGATTGAGTATCCAATTCCTACATTTGATGTTGATGTAGCAATTGAAAAATTATATAGTCCTGCTAAAAATCCTGTTTGACTTGCAATATCTGGTACAAATATTTGTATAATCATTGCTGGGAAAGTCATAAATGATGATGCAAATATAATTGGCATAACACCCGCCATCGCTAATTTCAATGGTATATGTGTGTTTTGTGCTCCTACCATTTTTCTTCCCACAACTCTTTTTGAATATTGTACTGGTATTCTTCTTTCTGCTTGTTGTACAAATACAACACCTGCTATTAATATAATAGCTCCGATTACAACAACTAGTGCTGTTAATAATCCAGTTGTACTAAATGCACCATTTTGTACAATTAAATTCCATACAGATACTACTCCACTTGGTAAGCCTGAAATAATACCAACAAAGATTAATAAGGAAATTCCATTTCCTACACCTTTATTTGTAATTTGATCTCCAAGCCACATTAATATTGATGTACCTGCCACTAAACCTACAACTACTAAGGCTCCTGTTAAGAAAGAATTATCAACAAATATTCCACTTGATTTATATGAGAAGTAGATTCCTATTGATTCTACTAAAGCTAAAACAATTGTTAAAATCTTAGTATATCTATTGATTTTCTTTCTTCCTTCTTCTCCACCTTCCTTAGTTAATTTCTCTAATGAAGGAATAATCATTGCTAATAATTGAATAACAATTGAAGCTGTGATATATGGACTGATTGACATTGCAAAAACAGAAAATCTAGAAAAAGCTCCTCCGGAAATCATATCAATTAATCCTGCAATTCCTTGTGTATTTCCCATAGCTTCATTTAATGCTATGCTATCTACTCCCGGAACTGTTATATAACATCCTAATCTAAATACAACAATTAATAGTAATGTATATAATAATCTCTTTCTTACATCTGGTGTTTTTAATGCATTTTTTAATGTTTTAAACAATTAAACCACCTCTGCCTTTCCGCCCAAAGCTTCGATTTCTTCTTTTGCTTTTGCTGTAAATCTTTTGGCTTTTACATTTAATTTCTTCTCTAATTTTCCTGTTGCTAATATAACAATTCCGTCATTTATTTTTCCAATAATTCCTTCTTCTAAAAGCGTTTCAGCTGTAACATCTGTTGCTTTTGATAAATTAAGCATTTTTAATGTTACTTCTGTATAAGTCTTTGCATGAATGTTAGTAAATCCTCTTTTTGGTAGTCTTCTATATAATGGAGTTTGACCACCTTCAAAACCTCTTCTTACACCGCCTCCAGATCTAGCTTTTTGTCCTTTATGTCCTCTACCTGATGTTTTACCATTTCCAGAAGCCATTCCACGACCTACTCTATTTCTTTTTACTTTACTTACAGCTGGTTTTAATTCATCTAGTTTCATTACGGTTTGCACCTCCCTTATTTTATTTGTCAGGGGACACATCTTTCCTCAAGGTATTTCTATTGGGACAAGATATGTCCCCTTCCCTTATGAATATGTGTTAACCCTTATTAAAATTTTATCCTGTTTACTATTATATTTTTAGGACACACCTTACCTTTAGGTCACTTCCACTTGGGTTAAGGTATTTCCTCTCCCCTTGTGATTGATTGTTGAACCCCAATAAAGTTATCTCCCTTTTTATTTTTCAATTATATAATATCTTCTACTTTTTTTCCTCTTTTTTTCGCTACTTGTTCAACTGTTTGCATTGATTTTAATCCTTCTAGTGTAGCATAAACCACGTTTCTTGGATTATTTGTTCCAATAACTTTTGTTCTGATATTTTTATATCCTGCAAGCTCTAATACTGGTCTAACGCTACCTCCTGCGATTAATCCAGTACCGATTACAGCTGGTTTTAACATAACTTTTGCACTACCAAATTTTCCAATATATTCATGAGGTATTGATGTTTCAACAATTGGCACTTCAATTAAATTCTTTTTAGCCTCTTGAATAGCTTTTTTGATTGCGTCTGGAACTTCAGCAGCTTTACCATTTCCAACACCAACATGTCCGTTTTCATCACCAACAACTACAACTGCACTAAATCTAAAAGTTCTACCACCTTTAACAACTTTTGCAACTCTGTTGATAGCAACTACTTTTTCTTTTAATTCATTTTTTTCTTCCATCGGTTTTGTTTCCCTCCTTCTTTGATTAATGTCAGGGGACACACCTTACCTTTAGGTCACTTCCACTTGGGCTAAGGTATTTCCCCTCCCCTTGTGATTTACTTATGACCTTTGTTTATGTGTTCTCCTTTTTATTTTTACTAGAATTTTAGTCCGCCTTCTCTAGCAGCTTCAGCTAATTCTTTAACAACTCCATGGTATATGTATCCACCACGATCAAAAACAACATCTACAATTTTCTTGTCAGCTGCTCTTTTTGCTATTAAAGTTCCTACTTCTTTGGCTGCTTCTTTATTTGCGTGTTTTGTTTTAATTTCTTTATCTAATGTTGATGCAGCTACTAATGTATTTCCAGCAACATCATCTATAATTTGTGCATATATATTATTATTACTTCTATATATACATAATCTTGGTCTTTCAGCTGTTCCAGATATTTTTCTTCTTACACGTATATGTCTTCTTTGTCTTTCCATTTTTCTATCTGTTTTCTTTACCATTTTATTACTCCTTTCTTAGAAATTGAGTTTTCTATATTACTTAACATTTAAGTATATTCCTTACAATTTTGATTCAAAGTGATAGGATGTATTTTGTTTTCCATCACTTTGCAATTTAAATCAAAAGTAGTAAGATGTGCATTTTTACGAATTAATCAAGCTGCAAGTGTACTGTTGTACATCAAAGTTTGATTAATGAAGTAAAAATGTGCAGATTGCTGCTTTTCATTTAAATTATTTTCCGGTTTTACCTTCCTTACGTCTAATAACCTCATCAGCATATTTAATACCTTTACCTCTATATACTTCTGGTGGTCTTTGTTTTCTAACTTCTGCTGCTGTTTGCCCAACTAATTCTTTATCAATACCTTTTACGATAATTGTATTTGGGTTTGGAACATCAAAAGTGATTCCTGCTGGTGCTTCAAATATAACTGGGTGTGAATATCCTAATGTTAAATTTAAATTATTTCCTTGTTTTGCAACTCTGTATCCAACACCATTAATTTGTAATTCTTTGCTATACATTTCTGTTACACCAATTATCATATTATTAATTAAAGTTCTTGTTAAACCATGTAAACTTCTATTTTGTTTTTCATCATTACTTCTTGTAACTTTAATTACATTTCCATCTAATTCTATAGAAATATTTTTATCAAATTCTTTTTCTAATGTACCTTTTGGTCCTGTTACTGTAACTTTTTGTCCTTCTATTTTTACGGTAACATCTGATGGTACTGTAATTGGTTTATTTCCTATTCTTGACATTTTTGGTTTTCCCTCCTTCTTTTATTGTCAGGGGACACACCTCACCTTTTGGTCACTTCCACTTAGGTTAAGGAATGTCCCCTCCCCTTGTGATTTACTATTGACCATTGCTAAAATGCTCTCCTTTTATTTTTTATTACCAAACATATGCTAATACTTCTCCACCAATTCCTAATTCTCTAGCTTCTTTATCTGTTTTTAATCCTTGTGATGTAGAAATAATGGCAATTCCTAAACCATTTAGAACTTTTGGTAATTCTTCTTTTGAAGCATATACTCTTAATCCCGGTTTACTAATTCTTCTTAATCCATCAATCACTCTTGTTCCTTTTTCATCATATTTTAAAGTGATTCTGATAATTCCTTGTGTATCATCTTTGATTTCTTCAAAAGATTTTATATATCCTTCTCTAAACAAAATTTCAGCAATACCTAATTTCATTTTTGAAGCTGGTATATCTACTGTTTTGTGTTTAGAACTATTTGCATTTCTTATTCTTGTTAACATATCTGCTATTGGATCTGTAATGTTCATCTATTACTTACCTCCTTTTCCTCATTTATTAATTTTACCAGCTAGCTTTTTTAACTCCTGGTATTTCTCCTTTATGAGCTAATTCTCTAAAACATACACGACATATTCCATATTTTCTGATATATGCATGTGGTCTACCACATATTTTGCATCTATTGTATTCTCTTGTCTTATATTTTTGTGGTCTTGCTTGTTTTATTTTCATTGCTTTCTTAGCCATAGTTTTACTCCTTTCCTTTGACTAATTTTTGAAAGGCATTCCCATTAATTTTAATAACTCTTTAGCTTCTTCATCTGTTTCAGCTGTTGTTACAAAAATTATATCCATACCTCTTAATTTATCTACTTTATCATATTCGATTTCAGGGAATATTAATTGTTCTTTTACACCCATAGCATAATTTCCTCTTCCATCAAAAGAATTTGCTGATACTCCTCTAAAATCTCTAACTCTTGGAAGTGCTACATTAAATAGTTTGTAAGCAAAATCATACATTTTATCTGCTCTTAATGTAACTTTA
>CAJFRV010000048.1 GCA_904419495.1 uncultured Clostridia bacterium
GGTTAAGATAACCATTATCTTTTTCAAAAAATAACAAAAAACATAGAAAATCAGTAAAACTTAAGAATTTTTCTATGTTTATTTTTATACTCTAAAAAACAACAGGGGTTTTTCAGTCCTTTAGTGTCTAACTCTAAGACTTTTTTTGATGATTATATTCATTTTTTTATAATATTAAATAACATAAAATAATGGAATGTTTAAATATTAACATTCCATTATTTCTTATTTAAAGGTCTGTCCCTTTTGTTTCATTTTGAAACGATTTAGCACGTCCCTATCGTTCGCTTTTCCATTTGATTTCTACTTTGAATAGATCTCCATCTATATCAATTTTAAATTTACCACCTTGTAATTCTGTTAAACTTTCTGCAATTGAAAGACCTAATCCACTTCCTTCTGTGTATCTTGATTTATCTCCTCTTACAAATCTCTGCATCAATTCTTCTGCACTAATGTTCAATTTATCTTTTGATATATTTTTAAATTCTAGATACACTTCTTCTTTTTGTTTTTCTAATTTGATATATACTCTAGAACCTTCTAATGCATATTTTGAAATATTACTAAATACATTTTCTATCACTCGATACAGGTATCGGTTATCTGCTTTAATTAGCACATTTTCATTTGGTAAATCCATTTCTATTTTTAGATTTTTCTTTTCTAATTTATCTTCAAATTCACCAACAGTCTGATTTAACAATTCTTTTACATTAATGACTTCCATATTTAACTTTACATTTCCTGAAGACACTTTAGATGCTTCTACTAAATCTTCTATTAATTTTTTTAGTCTTTGTGACTTTTTATCTAATACCGCAATATATTGTTCGATTTGTGCATTTTGAATATCTTCTTTTTTCAATAAATCTACATAGTTTATGATAGAGGTTAATGGTGTTTTAATATCATGTGATACATTTGTGATTAATTCTGTTTTTAGTCTTTCTGATTTTAAACTTTGTTCAATAGCATTTGTAAATCCTCCTGCAATATCATTGATATATTTTGCCATGATTTTTAATGTACCTTCTAGTTCTTCTTCATTTAGTTTTACATTTGGATTTCCTTCATATATATTTCTTAATGCTTCATTAATCTTTTGTATTTTTTTATTATATTGTAGCAATTTATAATATGCCCATATCCAAAATGCAATTAAAATAAGGAAACCGATTCCACTCCATATAAAACATGCTAATATGATACTAATAGCCACAAATCCCCAATAAATAATTGTAACTTTTCGATTTGTATTTTCCTTATCTGTTACTCTCCTAAATATTTTTTCAACCATTATTTTTATCCATCTACAAACTTTGTATGTTAAAAATGAACGGATAAATTGTTTTGCCTTTAATCTTCTAATTGTCGTACTAACCCATACAGCTAAACATGCATATCCAATTAAATAACATAATAAAAATACAGAAACTAAAATTTTTTGTGGAATTTGTGTTTCTATGCTTGCTAGTGCAAAGCTCATCATCATGCCAATTACAAACATAATCACAATAGATATAATTTCATAAGAAATTTTATCTATACTATTTAATGCAATTCCTTCTTTCCCTCTTTCGTGTCCTGTTGCCCAAATTAAATACACAATCATAACAATAATTGAAATTGTTGACAATGGTATCAAATAGGTAGGTAAGTTTTCATGTCCTTTGAATATGTTATATACGGTTTGTTGCACATACAAAGAATTTGAATAACTTAAAGTACTTGGATCAATGTTAGAGTACACTTCATATCCTTCAAAATTATCTACTGAGTAATAAGATGATGTAATATATTTTGCACTTTCTTGATTGATAGTATTAATATTTGTCATTATATTTCCATCTTGATAACTCCAATTAGTCTTTTCTGTTTTTAATTTATTAATCTCTTCAGGATAATTATTTGATTTTATATTAGTAAACATATTTTTATTTTCTTTATCAATAATAATGTAATTAATATATTGACTTATTCTTGTATTATTATAATTTGATATTTCATAATATACAGGATAGTCATAGCTTTCATCTTCTATTTCACTGTAATTGTCATATGGAGTTTCATTTGCCATTTCTGAAGTCTCTTCATATGTTTTTGAAGTAGTTTCTTCAGTAACTTTCCCTAATTGACTTTTATCTTTTTTTATATTTCTAATATCATGAATCAATGTTGCTAGATATTCCATTCCAAATTCTTCTGTTTCAGCATATTCTTCCGGTCCTTCCATTTCTCCATATTGTGAAGTAATTGATACATCTATGATACTAATTGCTAAAATAAAAATCATAATTGGAATCAATATATAACATAAAAATTTTAATAATATAGATTCTCTTATATTTTCCATATATTCACATCCTTTATATCTTTCAAATTCTATTATATATCTTCTATTTTATATCCAATTCCCCAGATGACTTTTAAATATTTTGGTTCTTTTGGATTAATTTCTATTTTTTCTCTAATATGCCTAATATGTACAGCAATAATATTTTCTGCCCCATAGCTTTCTTCATTCCAAACATTTTCATAAATTTGTTCTATAGAATATACTTTTCCTTTATTCTCTAACAAAAACTTTAATATGTTATACTCTGTTGCTGTTAACTTTATTTCTTTTCCATCTACTGTGACTTTTTTTGTTTCATCATCCATTTCTAAAGTGCCTGTTTTTAATAACTTTTCTTTTTGATTTTCATTCTTTCCATTTGTATAATTAGCATGGCTAAAATCCACATATCTTCTAATATTTGATTTTACTCTTGCGATTAATTCTAATGGATTAAATGGCTTTGTAACATAATCATCCGCTCCTGTATTTAATCCTGAAATTTTATCATAATCTTCTGATTTTGCTGATAACATAATCACAGGAATGGTTTTATCTTTTCTAATTTCTTGCAAAGTTTCAATCCCATCTTTGTTTGGCATCATGATATCTAAAATAATTAAATGAATTTCATTTTCGTTTAATTTTTCTAATGCCTCTTCTCCATCATATGCTTTTATAATATGATATCCTTCTTGTGATAAATAAATTTCAATGGCATTTACAATTTCTTTATCATCATCAACTACTAATATATTATACATAATTTTTTCCTTTCCGAACCTTTATAACCGTTCCTATCTTTTTTCCTAGCATATATACTATACCACATTTTTATTAATAATAAATAGAGGATTTATTAATTTTTTATTAAGTGTCAATGGGGACGGAGAAAAATGACACAACTTTTTTTAGTTGTGTCATTTTTCTCCGTCCCCATTGACATCATTCATCTTTAAAACTATTAATTTTAAATAGTTTAAACAATTCTACAATAATTAATGGTGATATTACTAAACCAATTAATTCTAAAACATTTTGTGTTGGTAGTGCTGGTATACTGAAAATTGTTCGTAATGCTGGTATTGCTAAGATAATTCCCATTAATACCGCTGACCCAAGTACTGCCCATATCAATTTACTATTATTAAATACCTTTGTCTTGAATACAGATTTTTTATTATTTCTTACATTAAATACATGAACTAACTCTGAAAAGGCTAAAGTAACAAATGCCATTGTTTGACCTACTTCTATTTTTGATTCATCTAGTGTTAGCCCATCGATTGGTTCTGTAGTTGTTGCAAGTCCTATCATAAACGCTGCAAGTGTTAATAATCCTATCATGACACCTTGATATACAATTCTCCATGTCATTCCTTTTGTGAATACTCCTTTTCCCGGTTTATTTGGTTTTCTATTCATAATATCTGCATTTGCTGGGTCAAATGCTAATGCTAATGCTGGTAATGAGTCTGTTACTAAGTTTATCCACAAAATATGAATTGGTAATAAAATTTCTAAGTGAGCAATATCGGTTATTCCAAACCAACTAGCAAATAATGGTGTTAATAGTGTTGCTAAGAATAATACAACCACTTCTCCTATATTGCTTGATAATAAGAATTGGATAACTTTTAATATATTGTCATAAATTCTTCTGCCTTCTTCTACTGCTGATACAATGGTTGCAAAGTTATCATCTGTTAAGATAACATCTGCTGCTTCTTTGGCAACATCTGTTCCCACAATTCCCATTGCACACCCAATATCTGATGTTTTTAATGCAGGACTATCATTTACACCATCACCTGTCATGGCTACGATTTCTCCATTTTTTTGCCATGCTTTTACAATCCTTACTTTATGCTCTGGAGATACTCTCGCATATACAGAATAATGTCTAACATTTTTTTGTAGATCTTCATCAGACATTTTTTCTAATTCTAAACCAGTAATCGCTTCATCTTCATTTTCTAATATCCCTAATTTTTTAGCAATTGCTGTTGCTGTAATCTTATGGTCTCCTGTAATCATAACAGTTTTAATTCCTGCTGTTTTACATTTTTCTACTGCTTTTTTTGCTTCTTCTCTTGGTGGATCTATCATTCCAACCATTCCTACAAAGATTAAATCACTTTCTATATTTGCTAATTCTTCTTGGGTTGGTTCATGATCAAATTCTTTGTATGCACATGCTAAAACTCTTAGCGCTTCTTTTGCCATTTCTTCATTTTTTTGTCTAACGGTTACTGCATAATTATCTAAGTCATCTTTTATTTCATTATTAAATAAATATCCTTTACAAATTCTTAGTAATTCATCTACACCACCTTTGGTATAGGCAATATAACTTTGATTTACTTTATTAACCGTCGTCATTAATTTTCTATCTGAGTCAAATGGTACTTCCGAAATACGTATCATTCTATCATAAATAGATGGATCAAAATTTAATTTGAATGCCATATCTACCAATGCTGTTTCTGTTGGATCTCCTGTTAATGTTCCATCTTTTGCAATCTTGGTATCATTACATAACATATTAGCATATACCAATGTGGTCATATCGTCTGATACATTTTTACTATCGATTTCTTCTAAATCTTTAATTTCTCCATTTAAGAATACTTTTTCTACTGTCATTTTGTTTTGTGTTAAAGTTCCTGTTTTATCTGAACAAATAACCGTTGCACTACCTAAAGTCTCAACCGCTGGTAATTTCTTAACAATTGCATTTTTCTTAACCATTTTTTGTACTCCAATTGCTAATACTATGGTTGATACGGCTACTAATCCTTCTGGGATTGCTGCTACTGCTAATGATACAGCAGTCATAAACATATGAATTGGTTCTTTTTGTTGGAATAATCCTATGATAAAGATAACAACACAAATGATAATTGCTGTAATTCCTAATGTTTTGCCTAATTTATTTAATTTTTGTTGCAATGGTGTAATTTGTTCTTCTGTTTCATTAATCATTTCTGCAATTTTTCCAACCTCTGTTGTCATTCCTGTCTCTACAACAATTCCTTTTCCTCTACCATAAGTTACTAAACTAGATGAAAATAGCATATTGGTTCTATCACCAATTCCTATCTCTTCTCCTTCAATTTTTTCTGTTGTTTTGTCAACTGGTACAGATTCTCCTGTTAATGAAGATTCTTGTGTTTTTAAATTTACTGCATCTATAATTCTTAAATCTGCTGGAATATAGTCTCCAGTATCTAATACCACAATATCTCCCGGTACTAATTCTTTTGCTAGAACAACAGTTACATTACCATCTCTAATAACTTTAGAAGCATGATCTGTTAACTTTTGCAAGGCTTCTAATGATTTTTCTGCTTTTGATTCTTGTGTTACTCCTATGACTGCATTTAAGATTACAACAATTAGAATAATGATCGTATCTGTAATCCCTTCGCCTTCTGCAACACCTACAAATCCTGATACAATCGCTGCAATGATTAAAATGATAATAGAAAAATCTTTAAATTGGTCTACAAATCTCATAAATAAAGATTTCTTTTTCTTTTCTTTTAATTGATTTAAGCCATATTTTTCTCTTCTTTTTACAACTTCTTCTGCTGATAAACCAGTTTCTTGGTTTGTTTCTAATTCCTTTTCAACATCCTTTATTTCTTTGTTAAACCAGTTTTTACTTTCCAATTCCTTTCCTCCTTTAATTATTTTCGTACATTTTCATTGTTATTTTATCCAAATTATGAAAACATATCAATATTTTGGTTTTATTTTTATAAAAAATTAAATACATTATGAATTATTTTACATTTTAAGTCGCCTCTTTCCCGTTTAGAAATAAAATCTTCTAAAATACAAAAAAGACCTTTAAAAGATTTTTATTCCTTTAAAAGTCTTGCTTACTTATAAAAAGCTTACTAACCAGATATACTTATCGCGACTGTTGATTAGTAATGAAAAGCTACTCCCTTTTAATATATGGTGACCCCTACGGGAATCGAACCCATGATTCCACCTTGAGAGGGTGGCGTCTTAACCGCTTGACCAAGGGGCCATAAAAATTACTTATTATTTATATCATTTTTTTGTCCATTCGTCAACTGATATTTATAATTTTTTTGTCCAACCTTAATTCTAAAAGTAAATTCCAGCGAAGGACTAAGTAGAATTTAGTTTTGGAATATTTTACATTTTATGTTTGTTCTCTTAATTGATTTTTTTATTA
>CAJFRV010000049.1 GCA_904419495.1 uncultured Clostridia bacterium
ACAAGAGTATATTTACATACAGAAGATGAAGATTTATTGACTTTGTCAAATAAGTTGTAATAATATTATTACAAATGATGGTACAGTAATAGTTTGATAAATAGGGTGTGGTTGTATGGAAAGTCTAGGTCTTGATTTTAGTAAATTGTTTTTTAAAAAGCACGGTCAACAGGTCTTTCAAGATATATGTAATCAAATAAGGGGAGAGTATAACGGTAACTGTGATACAAGTTATATTGATACAGTATTCACAGTTGCTTTTATCTCATATTTTGGTGTAACTGATATAAGTAAAATGCGTTTATTAGGTGGTATTTCAAAAGATATTGATATAAAAAGTATTCAAGAAGTTCATAAAAAATCTATAAGTATAATTCGCAAATATATAGAAAATAGTAATAATGAAAATACAAAAAGAGGAGAAACATAAAGTCCTCCCCTTTTTGCTAGTCCTTAAATTAAGTCCTAGAAAACCTACAAAGCTGATTCATAATTGAAACAAATTTTTACATACTACATAAAACTACACGCAGACCATCTTACCAAGTGATATTGAAATCAAAGTATGATGACTGTCCGTTGGTTGTTCCACCCCACGGCTGAACGTAGATATAATAATCTCCTCCAACGCTTAAGAAAAGATTCTTCTCGATTGTCGAGCCGTCTCCACGTACATATCCAACATCGCCTTTAATTCCAACCGGGTTTACTACCCATACTTTATAGGTCATGTTAGCATTGCCTCTTGCTGTTACCCGTACAGTAGGGTTGAATCCCATATTGTGGATTTCCACCACAGAAGCTGCATTATGCTTAAGTTCCATTGTAAACGAACTGGAAGCTCTTGCTGTTGCTTCTGTTGCCTCGGTAACAACATCTTTTGTTGTATCCTGATTTGTCTCAGCTGCAAAAACAGTTGAAGGTGCAATAAGCATTGCTCCCATTGTCATTACAGCAATCGCCTTTTTCATAAATTTAAACATAATAGTCCTCCTTTTAAACTTATGAATCAGCTCTGAGATGCAAGTTATACTTGCGTAATTACTATTATAAATACTATTACATAAAATGTCAATAATTTTTTTGTAAAAAAATCCCATTTTCCCCTTAAATCATCAGTGTTTTGCCAAAAATTGAATATAATATATTCATTTGTATTTTTAAAATACAAATCCAATTAATTGTTAGAGTTCTCCCTAAAAAAATTATCACAATATTTATATTGACTTTCATTTTAACATAATATATAATTTTAAAAAAAGGGGGGATTCAATAATGAATAAATTAAGTAAAATATTATTAACTTTTGTTATTATACTTGTAATTGCATTGATAACTATGACCGTTCTATTTTTTAATATGAAAAATCTAGCTTACTATAATTATTCTATGTACGAATCACAAAAAGATTTATCAAACTCTTTGGAAAAACAATTAGAAGAATATAGACAAGAATAAAAACTTGATAAGAACAGGAACTTTTGAATCCTGTTCTTATTAAATTTTTATTCTATTTTATTTATTTCTTATCTCTTCTAATATGTCAATTTCTTTTTCCATATTTGATACAGTACAAGTATATTGATCATCTTTTATTTTGTCAAAATATAAATCTATATCTGAATTTGATTTTGATTTTATATTATCTATATCAATGTCGGTAGTACAATTAAAATAAATTTTATAATAAATATCTCTATAAGTAAGGGGTACTGTTATTTTTTCTAAATTGATTTCATCATAATAATCATCTAAATTCATTAATGAAATAATTTCTCTTTTTTCATTCTCGTTTATATTATCTATTTTAGTAATATCATCTCCAAAAAGATTATACATAAAGAATATAACTATTGCTAAAAATATTATTAAAATAACTGCAATTATAGAAATAATTATCTTTTTCATACATTCCTCCATAATTTTTTATTAAGATACATTCCTATTACAATTCCTAATATCATACCTACTATTATGCCGATAACAACTTGCTAAATAAGAATAATTGCCAAAAATAAGTATATTTTTATAAAACATTCCATATATATCGATAACTGTAAATATAATTGCAAGTAAGGTCATTAAAATTAAACTTATTTTAGGAATATAATTTTTAATTTTTTTATTAATTATTTTATCTTTTATACAAAAGATAAATGTTCCAATATATAGTGAACCAGCAATTCCTAATAATGTGTATAATTCCCAAGCACCAATATTAGTATATCCACTCATTATCAATCTAATTAAATAGTATGTAGCATTCATTGATGTCATTGTAGTTGCAGGGGCAAGTATTGAAGTAATGTACTCTTTTGAAAATAAAGATAAAATTAACATTATTATTCCCCAAAATATAAATGATTGTGTTATATCTATTAAGTTTTCAAAATTTAATATCAATGAATATTCTGTTATAGCACCTAATATTATACCTATAATTAGTGAAATAATTAATAACTTTATATCAATTTTTTTCATATTTTCCTACTTTCAATAAAAATAAAAAATTTATTGTTTATATTTTATTTTATGATATATTCTTCCAATTATAATTCCAATTATTTGATTTATTGACAAATATATAATAATATCACTCATACCAATAATGATGCTTATACAAATATTGATGAATATGGAAATTACTAAAACCTTAAAAACTATTTGTGGGCCATTTTTTGATGAAAAAATACAGTAAATTAATCCTTCTCCACCAAGTATAAGTAACGTATGAATAAATAAATTTACTAAACCAATAATCACCAATATATCATTGTCTGTTAATGCTATTCTACTTTTAAATAAAGCCCAACACACCAAAAAAATTGCATAATTTATAATTACAAAAATATATTCTTTTTTCAATTTTATTTACACACTTTCTTTCAAATTATTATTTTTCAAAGTCATTATAGCATAAAAGACAGATAATTTTCAAACAATTATCTGTCTCTATACTTATTATAAAATTTACTTTAATTTGAAAGAGTATAATCCATTGTGTATCCACCAATTATTTCTCCTGTTGTGCAATCAACAAAATAACTATATTTGCCCTCTGTGTATCTTTCTGTTACACTGTCAAAATTATCTTCATAAGTTATGACTACTACCCATGCATTTCTGATTTTATCTTCAACATTATAATAATTTCTATCCTCATTTGGATAATCAACTGTTTGCATTGCATCATAATATTCTTCTTTATTATTTATTCTTTCATAAGCATCTGCATTCATTTTTACTATTCTTCTCTCTGCTTTGGTCTCTACCACTTTGTTTGTTTCGATTTTTTTATCTTCTTCTAATGCAATTTGAATAGCCTCATCTTTTGTTATTATAATTTCGTTGTTATCAAATGGCATATTTTCAACTGCAAAACTATCAAAGTTTTTGTTTTTAGACTCAACACTTATGCTTATCATTTCATAAGGATTATATATTTCTCCATATTTTTTGTTATAAGTTATATCAATTTTATATCCGCTATCTGTACCACTTCCTCTATTATTATTACAGTATATTTTTGTAATCTCATATTCTCCTTCTTTAAATCCGAATAATGTATAATATTCATTTGCTATTTGTATTGCTTCATCTTCTGTTATCTCGATATTACGGTCTTGTTGGTTTTCATTAAGATTCCATATAGTTTCAAATTCTCCTGTTTTTCCGTTAATGCTCATTTCATAATTATCTTCTGTATTAAATCTATATATTATTGTATCAGAATCCATTTCTTTGTAATGATTTGTATTAACTATATTGGTATTAAAACCAATCTGTTCCAATTTTTTGATTGCTATTTCTTTGGCCTGATCTTCTGTTATATTTTCTTTTTTACTTTCTTCTGTAATTTGCTCTGTTACATTTTCAATTTTTTCAGGTGTTTTCCATATATTTTCTATTACTTTACTGGCTGCAAATACCCCTCCTGTTAATACCATAAGCGTACATGCTGCTATACCTATATTTTTAAATATAAATTTTCCTGTTCTATTCATATTTTTTTCCTCCTCATTTTTCATTTTAGATATAGCCATTTTTATTTTTAATTTATTTTTTATCTCATCATTCATTAAAAAAACCTCCTTGCTTTAATTCTTGTTTTATTTTCTTTCGTATTCTATGTAATCTTGTCTTTGTGTTTACTTCTGAAATATTTAATTCCTTAGCTATATCTTTAATTGATTTGTTTGAATAATAGAACATAGTTATTATTTTTATATCATCTTCTTTTAAATCTTTTATTTTTTTATATAATTGATTTATTTCTTCTCTTTCTTGTGAGTAAATATCAATATAACTATATTCAACTAAATTTTTACATTGTTCTATATCAATAGTATGTTTCAATGATTTTAATTTTTCTTTTATCAAATTTCTAGTAATTCCAGCCATATAAGAACTCAAAGACTTTATTGTGTAATTTTCTTCATATCTTTTCCATAATACAAAAAAAGTATCTATTATAATTTCTTCCTTATCTTCTTCTGACAAGTTATTGCTAACCATATTCTGTACTATTGTCCTTACATATGGGGTATAATCGTCTACAATTTTATCTAAATCAAGATTTTTATTTATGATATAATCTTCTAGTTTTTTATCCTTCACTTTTATAAACTCCTTTATAAGATATCTTACATCTTTATAGTGGTAAAAAATACAAAAAGGTTACATTTTTTTCAAAAAAATATAGAGATTAGTTTCCTAACCTCTTATTATCATTAAATATTATTATTTTTCATTTCTTACAAAAATATTTAGTACATCACCATATTTAGCAAGTGCTTTTTCCATATCACCATTTTTGGAACTCTGGCTATAAATATGTTCCCCAATAATATTGCTAAATGATTTAAGTTCTTCTTTTGAATACTCTCTATTTTCGCTTGTTATTCCTATTTCTTGTAATGCTTCTTGTTTTTTTCTTGATAAATCTGTTCCTAAGTTCATTTTTTTGCATCTCCTTTTATCGTTTTATACATGGAGAATATATCATAAGAAAATACTTTTTTCAACAAAAAACTAGCAGATATAAAAAACTTTCTGCTAGTCATCTTCATAATAACTTTCAAGTGTAGAAATAAATTGAAAAACTAATTTCAACTGCTTTTTCGTACACCTATCCAAAAAATTATCTATTGATTTTCTTATTTTCAAATTATTTGTTTCACTACTGCCATATAGGACATAATCTGTTGTTGTACCTGTTGCAGAGCATATCTTATTCAATGCACTTATACTAATTTGCAAAGCACCACGTTCCAATTTACCTAAATGATTTTCAGAAAGGCCACAACGTTCTGCAAATAATTGTCTTGTTTCTTTATATTTTTCTTCTCTTATTTTTCTTATCCTAGTACCTATTTCTATATTATCTAATATCATTTTACATCCTCCCGTTCCTATTGCTACTATTCTATATTGCTTTTTAAGAATATTACATACCCTAGTAATGCCAAAATAAATACTTTAATAGGAACTTTTTAAACATAAAAAGTCAGTAAAATACACTATTTGACAATTTTTGCAATTTTCAAAAGATGAATTTGTACGACATACAGCACCAGTTTTCGACAAATTTCGCACTTTTTATTTTATATAATTTTTCCAGGTTTATAGACCTATTTAGGAAGAATATTATTTTGAAGATGCCAAAGAGTTAAAACTAAAAAGGTACGAATGATATTTAAAATAATAACTGAATAGGAATATAGACTTGTTTTTTTATATGTAAAATATGCGGGAAAGGAGGTTTTATTTTTATACTTCAAATTTAGTGTTCCTCTTAGATAGGAATGTGAGCCTAAATTTTGAAATTTAGGAGGAACACAAAATGAGTGTGTATAAAAATGATTCTAACCTTACACAAGATGAAAAAGAAAAAAGATTTAATAACTTTCTAAATAAGACAATTATTCTATCTTCCAAAAGATATTTTAAAAGAGAAGTAAATATTTCAAACAAAGAACAAATGCTTGTAGATGACAACTCTCATACATCTGTCTTGAATTCTGTTGCTAATTCAGCAACAAATAAATTTGACTTTGTAGAAAACTGCCTTGAATTAAATACTGCTTTGAGCAAACTGTCTGATATTGAACAGACAGTTATTTTTTTGCTTTATAACAAAGAACTTTCACAAGATGAAGCAAGTAAAATATTAGAAATATGTAGTAAATCTGTTAGCAGAATAAAAGTAAGGGCAATAAATAAATTAAGAAAATATATGAAGGGAGATAACTAATATGAATAAAAATGTATCAATTTATGAATTAGGAAAATTGGCACAAGCAGGAGATGAAGTTGCAATGTTAGAGATTATAAACAGAAAAAAGAAGTTTATAAAAAGGTTTTCTTATGGAGACGAAGATAGATACCAATACATAATTTTAAAACTAATTGAAGCAATAAAAAATTATGATTTTAAAAAATTTTAAAAAAATTTAAAAATCACGGTAGAATTTTTTGAAGATAAGTAA
>CAJFRV010000050.1 GCA_904419495.1 uncultured Clostridia bacterium
GGTTTCAATTAGGACATATATATTTTAACTCATTTTTTAAAAAAAGAAAAGACTGTTTAACAAAATATTTTTATATACTTTGTCAACAATCTGAAAAAAAGAACTTGTCAACAAGTTCTTTTTATATTTTCTTATTTTTCATCGCATAATTCGACAATTATCCTGTATCAATCAATGATTTTTCCTAATTTACTAACCACTTTTTTTATACTTTCCTCAGGTGTTGAAGCTCCCGCCATAATACCAATTTTATCCTTTCTTCCTATGGCATCCAAATTGATTTCTTTTTCATTTTCTATAAATATTACCATTTTACAATTTTGTTTTGCAATATCATATAACTTTTTTGTATTAGAACTATTTCTTCCGCCTATAATTATCATACAATCTACTTTTTTAGACATTTCTTCTGTTTCCTTTTGTCTAATCTCTGTTGCTTGGCAAATTGTATTTTTTATAACCAACTCTATATCTCTAGATAACTCATTTTTTATAATTTCTTCTATGATATAAAATTTTTCTAAACTATAGGTCGTTTGTGAAATGACTAATAACTTTTTTATTTCTGATTTTTCAAGTACTTCTAAAGCTTTTAATGCATCTTCTTCTTTTTCTATTACGAATTTATTTTCTCCGCAATAACTTAGTGTTCCTATAATTTCTGGATGTTTCCTATTTCCCAAAAGGAATATGTAATATCCATTTTTGGCATATTCCTCTGCTATTTCATGGATTTTTAATACTTTTGGACATGTATAATCTATTAATTCTATTTGTTTTTTTTCTGCTTCTTGATAAACTTGCTTTGGTATACCATGAGCACGAATAATTGTCTTTCCTTTAGCCTCTCTTATATCTTCAATAAAATGCATTCCTAAATTTTCTAATTGTTTTACAACATCTTTATTATGTACAATTTCGCCCAATCCATATACATTTTCACTCTCTTTTACTACTTTTTTTGCACCTTCTACTGCTCTTTTTACACCATAGCAAAATCCCGCAGTTTTTCCTACTATTATTTCCATACTTCCTCCATTTCTTACTATTTTTTATCTATCATTTCTAGTATTTCTTGCTTTAACACTTCTACTATATTTTCTTGTGGTACTTTTTTGATGATTTTTCCCTTTTTAAATAATAATCCTTCTTTTACACCACCTGCAATTCCTATATCTGCTTCTCTTGCTTCTCCCGGTCCATTTACTGCACATCCCATAACTGCAACTGTAATATTTGATTCTATGGTAGATAAAAATTCTTCTACCTCTTTTGCCATTGGAATTAAATCTATTTGTGTTCTTCCACAAGTAGGACATGCCACTAATGTTGGTACTTTGTGATACAAATTACAATCTTTTAATATTTCTTTTGCCACTTTAATTTCTTTTATAGGATCATCTGAAAGAGAAACTCTCATTGTATCTCCAATTCCATTTCTTAGCATATATCCTAAACCAATACTAGATTTTACAGTTCCACTAAATTCTGTTCCACTTTCTGTAACACCTAAATGTAGTGGGCACTCAAAAGTTTTTGCTGCTTCTTCATAGCTTTCTATACATAAATCTAAATTTGATGCTTTTAATGAGACTAAATAGTCTTTAAAATCTAATTTTTCTAATATTTCAATATGTCTTCTTGCACTTTCTACCATAGCTTTCGCCGTTGGTTTTCCATATTTTTCAAGCAAATCTTTTTCCAAAGATCCTGAATTTACTCCAATTCTAATTGGAATATGTTTTTCTTTACACTTATCTACAACAGCTTTTACTTTTTCTTCACTTCCAATATTTCCCGGATTAATTCTTACCTTATCTACACCTGCTTTTATAGCTTCTAAGGCAATTTGATAATCAAAATGTATATCGACTACAATAGGAATATGAATTTGCTTTTTTATTTCCTTTATGGCTCTGGCATCTTCTTTATCTAATGCTGCTACTCTTATGATTTCACATCCCGCTTTTTCTAAAGCTAATATTTGGTTCACTGTTGCTTTTATATCTTTTGTTTTTGTATTACACATTGATTGTATAACTACTTTATTTTGTCCACCTATTTGCACATTTCCTACCATTATTTTTCTTGTTTTTGTTCTATCCATTTTTTATTCCTCTCTCTTCCATTTTTAATAGTTCTTTTTTCTTAATCTATATTATTTTTTATTGAATAAGAAAAAAGGAAAACATGGATATTTCCTGTTTCCCTTAAATTTCTTTATTTAGACGCTATATAATATCCTACTCCTCTTTTCGTTATTAAAATTTTTGGTGATGATGTGTCTTTTTCTATTTTCTCTCTAATTCTTCTTACTGTTACATCGACTGTTCTTATATCTCCATAATATTCATATCCCCAAACTTTTTCTAATAATGTTTCTCTTGTTACAACTTGTCCCGGTTGTGATGCCAAAAATTTAATAACTTCGAATTCTCTTACAGTTAAGTCAATAATTTCTCCTCTGATTTTTACTTCAAATTTATCTAAATCTAATTCTAAATCATTAACAATTATTTTATTATCTTTCTTTTTAGAATAATCATTTTCTACTCTAGGTGTAGAAAGATTTTCTACTTTTCTTAAATTTGCTTTTACTCTTGCAATCAGCTCTCTAACACTAAATGGTTTTGTAATATAGTCATCTGCCCCTAACTCTAATCCTAATATTTTATCAATTTCACTATCTTTTGCTGTTAACATTAAAATAGGTACATTATATGAATTTTTTATTCTTTTGCAAACTGATAATCCATCCATTTTTGGAAGCATAATATCTAAAAGAATCAAATCAGGATATTGTTCTAATGCAATATTTAAAGCTGTAATTCCATCACTTGCTTCAATAGTATTATATCCTTCCTTCTTTAAATTATATACCAATATTTCCCTGATTGGTTGTTCATCATCAACAATTAAAATTGTTTTTTGTTCTTGGTTTATTTCTTCTTCCACAAAAATTCCGCCTTTCTTCCTTAGCTTTATTTTTATACTATATTTATATCATAATTATTTTTATTATACAAGTCATTTATTAAAAATTCCCCTGTTTCATTATGATTTAAGTTGTTGATGACTTTGGGGACGGAGCAAAAAATCATCATTTATTTTGAAAATGATAAAATAAAAGTTTTATAAAATCCTTACCTAAATGATGATTTTTTGCTCCGTCCCCAAAGTCATCACGTCCCCAATTTTCAGCAAATCTATTGACATTAACCCCATTTAGGCATATACTAAAGTCGTAAAATTTTAATAAAAGGAGGCAATTAGAATGGATAACATGATAGAAATAAGATGGCATGGTAGAGGCGGACAAGGCGCTAAAACTGCATCTTTATTATTAGCTGATGCAGCATTCAATACTGGTAAATATATTCAAGGATTTCCTGAATATGGTCCTGAAAGAATGGGTGCTCCTATCACAGCTTATAACAGAATTAGTGAAACTCCTATCACAATTCATAGTAATATTTATGAACCAGATTATGTGGTAGTTGTAGATGATACGCTTTTAGAATCAGTTGATGTGACTTCTGGTTTAAAAGAAACAGGAGCTATTGTTATTAATACAACAAAATCTGCTGATTATTTGAAAAAAGCGTTAAAAGGATATTCTGGAGAAATTTATACTATTGATGCTAGAAAAATTTCAGAGGAGGCATTAGGAAAATATTTTCCAAATACACCTATGCTAGCTGCAATTGTAAAAGTAAGTAAAATTATGACTGATGATGAATTATTAGAAGATATGAAAGGTTCTTTTAAACACAAATTTGCCAAAAAACCTGAAGTAATAGATGGAAATATGAAGGCTTTAGAAATGGCTTTAAAAGAAGTTAAGAAAATTCAATAAACGATTTGGTATCTCCCTATCGTTCATTAAGAAAGGAATGTGAATGACTATGACAGATATAAATTCAAAAACACCTATGGAGAAATTAACTCCCGGCGGTGATATTTATACTGCTGGAAATGCAAGAGATTTTAAAACAGGTGACTGGAGAAGTTCTTACCCTGTATTTTTATCTGATAAATGCAAACAATGTGGACTTTGTTTCCCTGTTTGTCCAGAAGATGCAATTCCAGTAGGAAAAGAAGATTTAAAAAGAAAAGATTTCAATTATGATTACTGTAAAGGTTGCGGTGTGTGTGCTAAAGTTTGCCCTTTCGGTGCGATTGAAATGAGAGAGGAAGGTGTTGAATAATATGAGTATTAGAGAAAGATTAAGTGGTAATGAAGCAGCAGCAACTGCTATGAAACAAATTAATCCAGATGTTGTTGCAGCCTTCCCTATTACACCTTCAACAGAAATTCCACAATACTTTTCAACTTTTGTTGATAATGGTCTTGTAGATACAGAATTTGTTGCTGTTGAAAGTGAACATAGCGCTATGAGTGCTTGTATTGGTGCAGAAGCAGCAGGAGCAAGAGCTATGACAGCTACATCTGCAAATGGTTTATCTTTAATGTGGGAAATGATATATATTGCTTCTAGTTTACGTTTACCTATTGTTATGTCTTTAGTAAACAGAGCTGTATCAGGACCTTTAAATATTCATAATGACCATTCAGATGCTATGGGTGTTAGAGATGCTGGTTGGATTATGTTATTTTCTGAAAGTAACCAAGAAGCTTATGATAACCTTTTAATGGCACATAGAATTGCAGAAAATAAAAATGTTATGCTTCCATTAATGGTTTGTCAAGATGGATTTATTACTTCTCATTCTATTGAAAATATAGAACTTCTTGAAGATGATAAAGTAAAAGAATTTGTTGGAACATATAAACCAGAACATTATTTATTAAATAAAAATGAGCCAATTGCTGTTGGTCCATTAGATTTACAAGCTTATCTATTCGAACATAAAGCACAACAAGCAGAAGCTATGAAAAATGCAAAACAAGTTATTTTAGATGTAGCAAAAGATTTTGAAAAAATGACTGGTAGAAAATATGGTCTTTTTGAAGAATATAAATTAGATGATGCAGAAATTGCCATTGTTTGTATGAACTCAACAGCTGGTACTACAAAATTTGTTGTTGATCAATTAAGAGAACAAGGTGTAAAGGCAGGTCTATTAAAACTTCGTGTATTTAGACCATTCCCAGTAGAAGAAATTGCAAAAGCATTATCACATCTAAAAGCTATTGCTGTATTAGATAAAGCAGATTCTTTAAATGCTGCTGGTGGTGCTTTATTTGAAGATGTTACATCTGCAATGTATGTAAACAATATTCATGTACCTGCAGTTAACTATGTATATGGTATTGGTGGTAGAGATACAAAAGCTGATGACATCGAAAGTGTATATACAGATTTATCAGAAATTGTAAAAACTGGAAAAATAGATAATCCTTATCGTTATTTAGGATTAAGAAAGGAAGGTGACAAATAATGCCTTATAATGTAAAAGAAATCGTTGCTAATAAACCTTCAAGATTTACTTCTGGACACAGAATGTGTGCTGGTTGTGGAGCTCCTCCTGTTGCAAGAATGATTATGAGAGCTTTAAAACCAGAAGACCATGCAGTTGTTGCCAATGCTACTGGATGTATGGAAGTTTCTACTTTTATCTATCCATATACTGCTTGGACAGATTCATTTATTCATACAGCTTTTGAATGTGCAGGTGCTACACTTGCCGGAGCAGAAGCAGCTTATGTTTCTATGAAAAAACAAGGAAAATTGCCAGCTGATGGAGATACAAAATTCATCGCCTTTGGTGGAGATGGTGGAACATATGATATCGGTTTACAATCTTTATCAGGTGCTATGGAAAGAGGACATGATATGGTATATGTATGTTATGATAATGGTGCATACATGAACACAGGTATTCAACGTTCTTCTGCAACACCTAAATATGCTGATACAACTACATCACCTGCTGGAACTGTCATTCCGGGAAAAACACAATGTAGAAAAGATTTAAGTAAAATCATGGTCGGACATCATATTCCTTATGTTGGTCAAACCATTGCCTATATGAATTTTAAAGATTTGTATGAAAAAGCAGAAAAAGCCATTTATACAGAGGGTCCAGCATTTTTAAATGTATTATCACCATGTCCTAGAGGATGGGGATATCCAACAGAAGATTTAATGAAAATTAATAAACTTGCTGTTGAAACTTGTTATTGGCCTTTATATGAAGTAGTTAATGGTGTATATCATATTTCATATAAACCTGCTAAAAAATTACCAATTGAAGAATTCTTAAAACCACAAAAAAGATTTAGACATATGTTTAAACCGGGTAATGAGTGGATGATTGAAGATTTCCAAAGAATTGTTGATGAAAGATGGCAAGAATTATTAGATTTAGAAGAAGTAACAAATAAAAATAAATAATATACAAGAAAGCGAACTTCGTTCGCACTGGCACTAATTAAATTTAGTGCCTTTTATTTTTCTTCTCTAAATGTTATAATTCCTTTATGGAATTTTTAGAA
>CAJFRV010000051.1 GCA_904419495.1 uncultured Clostridia bacterium
AACAGTTATATTTCAATACCGTTACAATCCTTGTAATATTCTGTGGATAATTATTTACATTTTTAGGAATTTATTGTTACTAGGGCTGAGTAGTAACAAAAAATGATTTTGGGGACGGAGCGATGATTTTAGGGACGGAGCAAAAAATCATCATTGAGATAAAAAGTAATTTATAATATTATTTTAAGAATTATAAAATGATGATTTTTTGCTCCGTCCCTAAAATCATCGCTTCGTCCCTAAATCTTTTTTTAGAATTGAGGAAAAAAAATCAAAAGTATTGAATAATTTAGTAATTAAATTTATAATTAATTCGTACAATTAAAAAGAAAAGTATATAAGAAAAGAGTACAATAAAAATACAACACATTATACATATAAATAAATGATATATAAATAAAAACATATATAGGGGGTATTGAATGACGGAAACAGCAGAAAAAAGAACTCCTAAAAGAAAAAAGGAAACTTTTATTCAAGGAATTGTAACTTTAATATTTTCACAATTACTCATCAAAATGCTTGGACTCATATATAATTTATATTTAACAAATAGACAAGGATTTGGAGATCAAGGAAACGGAATTGTTTCAGCAAGTTATCAAATTTATGCAGTATTATTAACCATTTCTTCTACAGGTGTACCAAATGCCATATCTAAACTAGTATCAGAAAGAGTTGCTGTAGGAGATCATAAAGGAGCTTATCGAATATTTAAAATTGCATTTGCAACATTTGCAGTTATTGGTTTAGTAGGAAGCTTAATGCTATTTTTTGGAGCAGGTTTGATTGCTAACCAATGGTTACAAATTCCAGATGCAGAAATGACAATGGTAGCATTATCACCAGCAGTATTTTTTGTAGCAATTTCATCTGTTATGAGAGGATATTTTAACGGAAGACAAAATTTAAAAGTAACAGCAAGGTCACAAACCTTAGAACAAATTTTTAAAACAACACTTACGATTATATTAGTAGAAATTGTTGCTATTATCTCAAATACATCAACTGTATGGATGGCAGGAGGAGCAACACTTGCCACAACACTTGCAACTTTTGTGGGATTTGGATATTTGTATTTGTTTTATAAAACAAGAAGAAAAGAAATTGCTTCAGAAATAAAAGAAACTGTAAATTATAAATATGATAGAGTTAGAAACATTGTCAAAAAGATTTTACTAGTTTCTATTCCTATTGCATTAACAGCTATTATGTCTTCATTAAATAAAAATATAGATTCTTTTACAGTAGTAAGAAGTTTAAAACAGTTTATGAGCGAAGATATGGCAATATCGCAATATGGAATATTAGGAGGAAAAGTAGATACTTTAACAAGTTTGCCATTATCTTTTAATGTCGCTTTTGCTACAGCATTGGTACCAGCTATATCAGCAGCAAAAGCAGTAAAAGATTATAAATCTATAAAACAAAAATCAACGTTTACATTATTAATGTCTATGCTAATAGGTCTACCATGTACAATAGGTATGTGTATATTTGCAGGTCCAATTTTAAATTTATTATATCCTAATGCAAGTTCAGGAGAATTGGTGTTACAAATTAGTGCTTTTACAATTATTTTTACAATATTGGATCAAACCATAAATTCTATATTGCAAGGATATGGAAAATTAAGAGTACCAGCAATAGCATTAGGATGCCGGCGTGATTGTAAAATTAATATTAAATTTAATTTTAGTTCCAATACCTTCTATAGGTGTTAATGGTGCAGCTATTGCCTCAGTAGCATGTCATCTAGTAGCATTTGGAATTTCAATTATGGCTTTAAAGAAAGTCATAAAAATAAAATTAGGAGTTAAAAGATTTGTCATAAAACCAATATTAGCAACCATTATTATGGCAATTTGTTCATATTTTATATATTCTGTACTTTTAGGAATAATTGCAGAAAAATTGGCTACAATAATAGCAATTATATTGGCAATGATTATTTATGCTTTAGCAATTATTGCTTTACGAGTATTTACAAAACAAGAAATAAAAATGTTGCCAGCAGGAAATAAGATTTGCATAATATTAGAAAAGCTAAAAATATATTAATTTTTCAGAAAAAAAGAAGGATTTTATTTATTTTTGGCGAATAAATTTATATAGTAGTACATTTATTGCATAGTCTAGGCAATAAGGTACATAACATTATACTTATAGGAGGTAATTTAAATGAACAAAGCTGAATTAATCGCAGCAGTAGCTGCAAAAACAGGAGACACAAAAAAAGCAGCTGAAGAAGCAGTAAATGCATTCGTAGAAGTTGTAACAAATGCTTTAAAAGAAGGAGATAAAGTTCAATTAGTTGGATTTGGATCTTTCGAAGTAAGAAAAAGAGCAGCTAGAAAAGGTAGAAACCCACAAACTAAAGAAGAAATCAAAATACCTGCATCAAAAGCTCCAGTATTCAAAGCTGGTAAAGCATTAAAAGATTTAGTATGTATATATAAATATATGAATAGTCAGAAAAAAGCGACATGAATAAGGCTCTTAATCATTAGAGAACTTATATGTCGCGTTTTTGTTTAGTACTAATTTTATGTAGGCAGAATTGTTACTAATAGATATAATGAGTGAAAAGTATTATGAAAGAGACTTCAATTTGAAGTCTCTTTTATGTTATAACATTATTTCTTGTCAATCATAATATGCACATCATGCAATTGAGCACGTTTTACATTGCTTGGTGCACCCATCATCAAATCTTGAGCTTTACTGTTCAATGGAAAAGCAATAACTTCTCTAATTGTATTAGAATTTGTTAATAACATAAGTATTCTGTCAATTCCCGGTGCAATACCAGCGTGTGGAGGGGCACCGTATTGAAAAGCTTTATATAATGCACCGAATTTATTTTTAACTTCTTCTTCTGTATAACCAGCTATTGTAAAAGCTTTTACCATAATATCAATATCGTGATTTCTAACAGCACCAGAAGAAAGCTCGATGCCATTACATACAATATCATATTGATAAGCTAAAATATCTAAAGGATTTTCACTTTCTAAAGCATTAAGTCCACCTTGTGGCATAGAAAATGGGTTATGACTAAAGCTGATTTTTTTATGTTCATCTAATTCAAACATTGGAAAATCAATAATCCAACAAAATTTAAATACATTGTCATCAATTAATCCAAGTCTTTTACCAAGCTCATCTCGAATTTGTCCAGATAAAGTTTCAACAACACCGGCAACTTCAGCAATAAAGAATATACAATCTCCGGGTTTAGAATTAGTTCTTTCACATATTTCGACCCTAGCTTTATCAGGTATAAATTTGGCAATAGGACCTTGAAAACTCCCATCTTCTAGAATTCTAAGCCATGCTAATCCTTTTGCCTTTAAAACTTTTATTGCATAATCTGTCATACCTTCGAAAAAACTTCTTGGCTGTTTGGCGACATCATGTGTTGAAATAATTCTAACAAGTTTTCCTTGAAAAGCACGTAAATCTATATACTCAAAAATATCTGTAACGTCGACAATTTCTAAAGGATTTCTTAAATCAGGCTTGTCTGTTCCATATTTTAGCATAGATTCTTTATAAGGGATTTTTGGAAACGGATATTCTGCAATTTTTTTATCTGAAAATGTTTTAAATGTATTGTAAATAACAGGTTCGATAGCATTAAATACATCTTCTTGTGTTGCGAAACTCATTTCCATATCTAATTGATAAAATTCACCGGGAGCTCTATCAGCTCTTGCATCTTCATCTCTAAAACATGGTGCAATTTGAAAATACTTATCGATACCAGAAACCATTAACAATTGTTTAAATTGTTGAGGGGCTTGTGGCAAAGCATAAAATTTTCCGGGATGTAATCTACTTGGAACTAAGTAATCTCTAGCACCTTCTGGAGAAGAACTGGTTAAAATTGGTGTTTGTACTTCTAAAAATCCTTGTTCAATCATTTGCATTCTTAAAAATTGAATGACTTTTGCTCTTAATAATAAATTATTTTTTAGTCTGTCATTTCGTAAATCAAGATAGCGATATTGTAGTCTTAAATCTTCTCTTATTTCTTGATTTGTATTGATTTCGAAAGGAAGATTTTGTGTTCTTTTTCCTAGAATTTTAATATCTTCAATTCGAATTTCTACCAAACCAGTTTTTAATTTAGGGTTAATCGTTTCCTTATCACGTTTTTTTACTGTACCATATACAGTAACTGTAGACTCGATGGGAATATGTGAAGCAAAATCCACATCTTCAGCTTTTCCTGAAGTTACAACTTGTGTAATTCCATACATATCACGAATGTCTAAGAAAACTAAACCTCCTAAATCTCTAATGGTTTGAACCCAACCACTAATTCTAACTTGTTTTCCCACATCTTCTAATGTGATTTCATTACAATTGTGTGTTCTGTACTCATTCATATTTCTTACCTCCTTTAAATTTGTTAGAGCATATTTTGTATGCCAAAAAAGATTTTTGGGTACAAAAAAACGCCCTTTGCAAAATTGCAGGGACGAAATAAATCCGCGGTACCACCCAGCTTGAAAATTAAATAATAGATTTTTCATTTAATTTTCCACTTATTAAAAATTGCTCCAATGTGTTTCACATATTTAGGTTGACCTTAAAGGGCTTTCAGCCAGTGGCCCTTATTCTCTAAAAGTAACTTCTAAATGCTTTCATTGTACAAACGCAAAATATTTTAAATTATTGTGTACTATTTT
The DNA here is from genome assembly GCA_904419495.1 of uncultured Clostridia bacterium. Taxonomy (GTDB): domain Bacteria; phylum Bacillota; class Clostridia; order TANB77; family CAG-508; genus CAG-269. The sequence goes on from CAJFRV010000051.1 coordinate 4,698, forward strand.
ACACAGTTTATGTAATTTTGTCAAGAAATATACAAAAAAAATCCTAGAGTTTTTTACTCGAAGATCTAAAAACTAATCAAATTATACCAATAAATGATTTAGATATCAATAAAAATTGTAAAAAAAATTTAGAAATAGATTTAAGAAGAAAAGAAATAAAAAAGAAAAATATAAAAAGGAGAAAAGATAATAATAGCAATACTTTATAGATTTTAAAAATTTCTTTAAGTAAAAAACTGAAAGAAATAATTTGAGATTCATAAATTGCGGAAAAAACAAAGGAAGAGGAGAGATACAATGAAAAGAAAAAATGATACAGGAATTACATTGATAGTCTTAGTAATTACCATAATAGTTTTATTAATCCTAGCAGGAATTACCATAAATGCGATAACAGGAGATATATGTATATAAATAATACAGAAGATGATATAGATAAAAGCAATTGGAAGCATTGGGATAAAGATGAAAGTCACAAAATATGTTTTATAACTGAGATAAACTAGTTAAATATATAAAAAGTCTTAGAGGATAACTCTAGGACTTTTTAAAAACTTTCCTTTTTTACATCATCAATAATTGTAGCTGAAATAATGAAACTAACAGCAAAATTCAAGCCAAGTACGACTCCTAAAATACCGATATAGTAAATAATTGGATATGTAAAAAAGAACATATATGTAAGTAAAACCATTGCTGAAACTAAACAAATGATGAAAGAAGAAGAAAGGCCGATTTTTAAAATATGTAATATTTTTTTATCTAAACTTTTATAATTTTGTATCAATAGCTTGATCATAAAAGATACACCTCTATTCATAAATTACTATACCTATAGTAACATAAAATAAAAGGAAAGACAATGGAAGATTCCACCAATAGATATGGATAAATTGAAGAAAAAGAAACTTTAAGGAAAGAATTTGACTTATGAACCTGACCCTAATACCAAAAAACCACCTAGCTGAATTGCTTTAGGCGGTTTTTTGGTTCGATTAATATATTTAATAATCTTTAGTATTCTTATTTTTAGGAATATCATTTAACAACAGTTTATCCATAGAAAAACGTTCTCTTCTTTCTGGGATTTCTTCTGGATAGCCAATAATTAAAGTAGAAACTTGTTCTAAATCATCTAATTTTAAGTATTCATTAATTTCATCTGCAACATATAAAGTATCACAAATCCAAGTACAACCCAATCCTAAGTCAAAACATTTCAAGTTCATGTGTTCAATAGCTGCGCCTAAAGACAGATAATCTGGTTTTTTATAATATGTTTTCTTATTTTTATAAAAATGATAATTAGGTGTAAAGATCATAATTACCTTATTAGCAGTTTGCATCTGATTAGCAGAACCTTTGATACTTGTATGAATATGTTTATATTCATCACCCCATTGATACATCATATTAGTAATATCTTCTTTTTGTTTATCATCTAAAATGTAAAATCTCCAAGGTTGTCTATTTTTGGCAGAAGGAGCTAACATAGCACTTTGTATGATTTCATATAAATATTCATTAGGTACATTCTGCTTTTTAAATTTTCTGATTGTTTTTCTACTTGATATTGCTCTATCTAATTCCATGATTTCATCTCCTGTACATACTAATTTGTAAAATTATATAATAAGGAGAAAAACAAAAAACAACTTTTCTACAATGAAAAAAGTTGCTTTTAATAAAAACTATGCATAATCTTTATTTAGCCTTAAGCCATAGCTGCATTTAATTTTTTTGATAAATTAGATTTTTTTCTAGCTGCAGTGTTTTTTACAATAACACCTTTTGTACAAGCTTGATCTATTTTTTTAGTTGCTTCAGAAAATAGAACTTTAGCTTCATCTAAATTTCCAGCTTCAATAGCTTCTTCAAATTTTCTAACAGCTGATTTATATCCAGATTTTATCATATTATTTCTTAAAGTTTTTTTCTCAATTACTTTAACTCTCTTTTTAGCTGATTTAATATTTGGCATCTCTATAAGCACCTCCTCTTAGTCAATTATTCATTATAACATCTGATATTCTAACACATTTTTTTGTGAAATGCAAGTGAATTTTCTAATTTATTATTGTATTATGAAAAAACTTATGGTATATTTTTATATAGGAGAATAAAAAGAATGTATAGGTATGGTGTTTAGTTTGATTTTCTGAACGATTTTGTATGTCCCTATCATTCAAAAAGGAGGAAAAAATGATAGCAATTGGTTGTGATCATGGAGGATATAAATTAAAAGAAGAAATCAAAAGATACTTAGATGAAAAAGAAATTAAGTATATAGATTATGGTTGTATGAATGAAGAAAGAGTTGACTATCCTAATATAGCTAAAGATGTAGCAATTTCTGTACAAAAAGGAAAGGCAGAAAAAGGAATTCTAATTTGTCGTTCAGGATTAGGAATGAGTATTGTAGCAAATAAATTTAAAGGAATTAGAAGTACACCATGTTACAATGAAGAAACAGCTAAATTTTCTAGACTTCATAATGATAGCAATATTTTAGCCTTAGGTGCTGATTATGTAACTGTAAATGAAGCAATTTGTATATTAAGAATGTGGTTGGCAACAGAATTTGAAGGTGGAAGACATCTAGAGAGAGTAAAAATTATTGAAGAAATAGAAAATGAGAATATGAAATAGATACGGAGGAAATGCTTATGTGGGGAGATATTGCAATTGCATTTTTACTGGCATTTATCGTAACATTTATGGCTACACCATATACTATAAAAATAGCACATAAAGTAGGTGCAGTTGATGTTCCAAAAGATCAAAGAAGAATGCACAAAAAAGCAATGCCCAAATTTGGTGGACCAGCAGTTATATTAGGCTTTCTAGTTTCTGTAATCTATTTGCTAATTGTTATGAGTATAGAAAATTCAATTAACCTATTTCGGAATAGAACAGTATGGAAAGAAACTATTAGGAATGTTTCTGGGAATATTGATTATTTCAATTACTTGTATAGTAGATGACATAAAAACAATAAAGCCAATAACGAAACTAATAGGACAATTATTAGCAGCTATTGTAACTGTTGGATTTGGCGTAAGAATAGAAGATATTACATTGCCATTTCTTAACACAATTGAAATGCAAGAAATGTTTTCAATTATTATAACAATCATATGGATTGTTGGTGTTACAAATGCGATTAATCTAATTGATGGATTAGATGGTTTATCATCTGGTATATCTGTCATATCAGCCATTTCATTATTAATCATATTTGTATTGAATGATTCACCAATGGTGGCAATCTTATTAATAACAGCACTTGCAGGTGCATTGGTCGGATTTTTACCATTTAATTTTGCACCAGCTAAAACATTTATAGGAGATACTGGTTCAAACTTCTTAGGATTTTCATTATCCATTATTTCTATATTAGGAGTAGCAAAAACATATACAGCAGCGGTGATTGTATTACCATTAATTGTTTTAGGACTACCATTATTTGACACATTTTGGGCAATTATTAGAAGATTAATAAAAGGAAAATCTATTAAAGCAATATTTAAAGCAGATAAAGGACATTTACATCATAGGATTGTGGCAAAAGGATTTAGTCAAAAACAAGCAGTTTTGATATTATATGGCATTAGTGCTACATTTGGAATATTTGCAGTTATTATGTTAGAAAGTGGCATTTGGAAAGCTTTGTCATTCTTACTTATGGTAATTGTGGCAATTAGCCTAGGATATAGAAATTTTAAAACAGAAAAATCCGATAATCAAAGATATGAATGTATAGAATGTAAATATATTTATAATCCTAAATTTGGAAATGAAAAAGCAGGAATCTCACCCGGAACACCTTTTGAGGATTTACCAGAAGATTGGGTATGCCCCGTTTGTGGAGAAGGAAAAGATATGTTTGAAATACATCAATAAAAGCAGTTTAACTGCTTTTTTTTTGAGGTATAGGAAAAAAGGATTTTTCCTATATAACAGAGTGGATAAAAATATAAAAATGTTCCTAGATTTCAATACTCTAAGAATATATAATGTTTTACAAATTGTAGTAATATCAATACTTTTATTGATTTTTTATTGTTAAGAATCATGCTTAATATTCA
>CAJFRV010000052.1 GCA_904419495.1 uncultured Clostridia bacterium
GAGGTGCCTATTAGATACCTTTAATTTTTCTTTATGATGTAATGTTAGCCGAGGAATGTAATAAATTTTTATTATATATCATTTTTATTTTATAGAATTCCTAAAAATGTCCCAAACAGAAACGTCCCTAATTGGACACTATTCTTTATATCTATATTCTTCTATCACATTTCCATCTACATCTTTTATAACAATATCTTTTTCTTCTATCATAGCATAACTATGTGGTGTATTGTCTTTTGGTAATGAAATAGATCCCGGATTTACAAACAATTGATTATCATATTTTTTTATAAAACATGTATGGAAATGTCCGTAAAACATGATATCAAAATCTTCGTTTGGTAAATTATCTATATTATATTTATGTCCATGTGTAAAAAACATATTTTTACCATTAATTTTTTCTAATATATTTTCCTTTATTTCAAATTCTGAAACCATTTGATCTACTTCTGCATCACAGTTTCCTCTTACAACTTCTAATTTATCCTTTAAGCTATTTAGTAATTTTGTTACTTTTATTGGATCATATCCATCTGTCAATGGATTTCTAGGTCCATGATAATATAAATCTCCTAATACCACTATTTTTTCTGGATTTTCTTTCTTAATAATTTCTTTTAATTTATCAGCATAAACTCCTGATCCATGGATATCTGATACAACCAATACTCTCATAAAATTCCTTCCTTTCTTCCTTAGGTAAAGTTTTTTGTATTTTTAATTATGATATATTCTAAGATATATTATTTTAAATTTCAACCTTTTTTATTAACTTTTATTAATGTTTTTTCTATTCCATTAATTTTTTTATATCTTCATCTTGTTTTAATTTATTTGATATAAAATGATAAGCTTGTTTATTTTGTTTCACAGCAATTTGTGCTAATTCTTTATCTTCAATTAATCGTTTACTAGCATATTTGATAATAATCCCCTTATTTTCTACTGCTACTTTTACAACTTCTTTGTCATCTCGTAATTCTTCTGATGCATAATATAAGGCTTGTCCATAATGTTTACAACATTCTAACATAATTTCTTTATCTCCTGCTAATTCTTCTGATGCATAGCAAATTGTCCAAGGTGCTGTTTTGGTAGCTAATTGCAATACTTCTTTATCTCCCTTTAATCTGGTACTTGCAAATTCTAGAGCCTCACCATCTTGTTTTAATGCTTCCATAACAACTTCTTTGTCATCTTGTAATTCTTCTGATGCTAATTCCAAATTTTTTCCATTTTCTTTTACTGCTTGTAATATAATATCTCTATTATGACTATTTTTTTGTATTTCTTCTATTCCCATAATTCTTCCTTCTTTTATTTTTATTAAACAATATTTATATATTTTTCTATATCAAAAAAATTATTTTCTTCTGTAAAAACAATATCAAAATTCTTTTTATATACTTCTAGATTATTCGTAATATTGCTATTTAAAAATCCTATTTTTAAAGATCTATTTTCTGGATATTTTCCCATCATAGTAATATCATCCACTAAATCTCCTATTGCAATTCTATATTCTTTTCCCTTTATTTTTTCTTTTACCTGTAAATCTCCTAATTTATCTATATTTTTATTTAAACTATGAATCATGTTATCAGAAAACTTTATCATATTTTCATTTTCGTCAAATTTTATAAAGTTACTAATTATCGTTATGTTATCATAATAGCAATTTTCTTCTTTTAAAAATTGTTCTATCACATTTCCAATACCTGCTGATAATATGATTACTGGTACAGTATTTTTATATAATTTGAAAAGAAAATCTTTTGCTCCCTTTCTCATTTCCAGTTTAGCATTATTAACTGATTCTTTTAATTTTTCTTTGGTGAGATGGTATGTATAATATAAATCCATACATTTTTCATACCATTCTATTATATATTTTTCTTTTTCTTCTACTGTCATAGTATAATCTAATTCTATAGGTCCATATTTTTGATAATATGCATTTAAGCCATTTGCAAGTTCTTCTCCCATTACTTTTCTATTAGCAATAGCATCCCATGAATCTCGGCTACCACTTGAAGTTATTGTCTTATCAAAGTCTATAAATATACATATATTATCTTTCTTAAATTTCTGTGTTAATTCTTTTATTTTTGTTTCATTATTTAGATATATCATATATTTTCTCCTTATATATAATAATACAAGACAGTTATATACTGTCTTGTGTATTATATATTTTTTTAGTTTGTTTTTCAAGTTAAATCTAAGTTGTTCTATCAAATGTTGGTAATCCATTAGAATCTAATTTCCATCTATATAATTCTACTTCATAATCATTTTTATGACTTTCTACATATGTATTTAATTTATCTATTACTGTTTCATCACCTTTTGAAAAAGCTATAGAATTTTCATTTGCTATAACATTCTCATTTACTATGGTATCTAAATAATAACAACTATCTAAACTTACTGTTGCTCCTCCACTTGTACCATAAAAGTTATGACTAGTACCACTTGGTTTTCTTATAATTCCTAAACTACATGTATTAATAATATTTCTTGTTCCTGTATTATAATATGCATTACCTATTATTCCATTTACACTGCCATATTGTTTTCCAGATATTTCTCCTAAGTTATAACAATTTACAATAGTGGTAACTCCTCCAACATCATCGAAATTAATCATTCCCCCAACAGTATTTCCTTCAAGATTCGCTAAATTACAACAATTTATTATTTTAATATCTCCCCATACTGAATTTACAATTCCTCCTAATGAACTATTACTGTTGTTGATATTTCCTGAAATATATAAATTATATAATTTACTTCCTCCAGAAGCTACTCCAGTAATTCCAGCTCCGGCAGTCATATTTGCATTTGTAATTCCTATATTTTTTATGATGGCTGCATATATTGTGTTAAACAGTCCTCCTCTATTATTTTTTTTGTTTTCATATAAATTTTGAATTTCATAATTTTGGCCATCGAATGTTCCTGCAAACATTAAATATTCTGAACCTGTATTTTCACTGATTGGTACAAATCCTACTCCATTTTTATCTATTAATAAATCTCTTAAATTTTGTGTACTATTTTCATCTATTACATACGCTACTTCTGTTTCATCATAACGCCATCCTATAGATAAATCTGCATATGATACTGTTGAATTAAAATTTAAAGTTTTAGTTAGTATAAAATTTTTGCCTGAAAAAGTTTTTCTTTCAGCTTCTTTTATTTCTCCATTTTCTATATAGTTTCCTTTTCCTGTTGATATATTAGATAATACTACCAAATCTTCTATGCAGGAAATTTCATATGGATGATCTGTACTTCCGTCTAATGTCTCTCCTTTTTCTCCTATTGTAAAATCTCCCGGATTCTTATCTTTATTAATCGTATATTCTCCTTCTACATTTCCATCTTTATCAACTATATAATATCGATTGCTATCAACAAATATTACTTCAAATTCGTCTCCGATATCTGTTGCATCTGTTTTTCCTACTCCTGTTTCTTTATCTAACTCACTTTGTAATTCACTTTCTTCGATATTCCCATATTTATTATTCCCCATTGCTTGTACTGTTGCTTTTTCTACTATCTCTTTTTCATTTGCTATTTCTGTTTCTTCTTTTGCTTGTCCTGCATTTCCTATAATTCCATTTTCTCCTGTTATAGCACTTATTGTAATTCCTGCTAAAATTAATAACACAATAATGGTGATAACTAGTGCCAATAATGTAATTCCTTTTTGATTTTTCATTTTACCTTTTTGTATGTGTTTTTTCATCTTTTATCCCTCTTTTCTGCATTTTCTTTTGTTTTGAAACTATTTTTAATTTTCTTTTAGTTTCTTACTCTAAGAAATCAATAAAATCTTTCTAACTATTGCCATTTATAGATTTATAGTTTTAGATTATAATTATAAAAACTTTCATTTTTATATAAAAATTTGTTGTACAAATAAAGAAAATTTTTATTGACATATAACTACTTTATTGATATTATCTTTATATAAATTATTCTTAGAGTAAGAAACTTTAGGATTTTTTTATTTTTATTCTTCAAATTTTATATGATTTTACATCTTATTCATTATATATGTTATTAATCTTAATTTTTATTTTCTCTTGATTTATATTTCTTAAAAAAATTTGTAAAACTTTATCTTTTTTCTTTGTTGTGCTATAATGCAAATATAAATTTTATAAAGGAGCATGACAAATGAAAAACTTTTTTATTGTACTTGCAATGAAACTATTAAATATTGTATTAAAACTATTTGGAAAGCATGGAGGTAATTTTTTAGGAAAAATCGCTTTTGATTGGAATCCAGAAATTTTTAAATACTTCAAAGTAAACTGCCCTGTTATTGCTGTTACTGCAACAAATGGAAAAACTATGACAAACAATGCCATCGGATATGTTTTTCAAACTGCTGGAAAGAAAGTTATTAGTAATAAAGAAGGAAATAATATGGAAACTGGTATTCTTTCTACTTTATTAAAAACATGTACTTTAACAGGAAAAATTAAAGCAGATTATTTAGTTTTCGAAGTAGATGAAGGCTATGTACCAGTTGTATTTAAAGATTTTCGATTAGATACTTTAGTTATCTTAGATTTCTTCAGGGATCAATTAGATAGAAATGGTGAAGTAGAATCCTTAATTTTAAAAATCAATGATTTTCTAAAAACATATACAGGCAATTTGGTCTTAAACAATGATGATCCAAATGTCGCAAGATTAGGAAAAGCCAATCCGAATAATGAAAATATCTATTATTTCCATGTTGATAGATATCCATATGCAACAGATAATATGAAAGAAGCTGGAGAAGGCAAATTCTGTCCATTCTGTAAAATACGTTTGGAATATGAATATTATCAATATTCTCATATTGGAAAATTTGTATGTCCTAATTGTGGATATGGTGATAATAAAATTTATAAAGAAACAAAAAATATCAATCTTAGTGATATGACGTTTGAAGTAGATGATATTTTATATAAAATTAAATCAAATAGCATCTATATTATTTACAATTTCACCGCTGTCATTAGCTGTTGTTCTTTATATAATATTGATACAAAATATATACAAGAAGCATTAGCAAATTTTGAATTAAATAATGGTAGATTAGAAAAATTAGTAATTAAAGATGCCCCTACAATTATAAACTTAGCTAAAAATCCAACTGGTGCCAATGTCAGTTTACGATTATTAAATGAAGATGATGATGAAAAAGAATTATTATTTGTTTTAAATGATAACAAAGCAGATGGATTTGATGTCTCTTGGATTTGGGATATTAATTTTGATAATTTAAATAATGTAAAAAGAATTGTAACTGCTGGAACAAGAGGTTATGACATTGCCATTAGAATAAAAACATCCGGATTTGATGCAAATAAAATTGAAGCCTATTTAGACTTGGAACAAGCTGTAAAGGCTTTATATACTAATACAACCAAAAAATATGTTATTGCAAATTATACCTCTTTACAACCTACTAGAACAGAAATTTTAAAATTAAAATAAGGAGATCAATCATGAAAGAATTAAAAATACTATACCTATACCCTGATATGTTAGAATTATATGGTGATTATGGAAATATACAAGTATTAAAATATAGACTTGAAAAACGAGGATTTAACTGTATTGTTGATAAATATTCTATTGGTGATGAAAAACCAGATTTTAAAAGTTATGATATCATTTTTGCAGGTGGTGGAGCTGATAATGAGCAAAGTATCTTATCAGAAGATTTAATAAAATACAAAGAAGAAATTAAAGAAGCTGAAAATGAAGGTGTGTTCTTTTTACTGATTTGTGGTGCTTATCAGTTATTCGGTAAATATTATAAAGGTGTTGAAGGAAATATCATACCCGGTTTAGAAATCTTTCCATATTATACAGAAGCTATCTCAGATAGAAAAAAAAGATGTATCGGAAATATCGTATTAAATGTTTTATTAAATGGACAAGAAACAAAAGTAATTGGTTTTGAAAACCATGGTGGACAAACTTATGATATCCCTACTCCTTTTGGAAAAGTTTTATTTGGAAATGGAAATAAATTTGGTGATACAGAAGAAGGATTTTTTAAAGAAAATGTTATTGCTACTTACTTACATGGTCCTCTTCTTTCTAAAAATCCTGAAGTTACAGATTATATTATTAAACATTGTTTAGATAGAAAATATCAAGAAGACATTGTTCTAGAACCTTTAAATGATGAGTTTGAAAATTTATGTAGGAAACAATTATTAGATAGATTTTTAAATTGATGTCCAATTGGGGACGTTTCTATTTGGACATTTTTAACTATAAAATAGAAATACTATATAATAAAAATTTATTACATTCCTCGGCTAACATTACATCATAAAGAAAAATTAAAGGTATCTAATAGGCACCTCTCAAAACAAGATTTGAGATTCCATTCGTCATTTCATATATTTTTATTATATAGTATTTATAAAACAAAAACTTTCCGAATGTCCAAATAGAAACGTCCCCAATTGGACACTTTATGCTATAATTTAAAATCTACTGGTTTATGCTCTTTTAAACTTTTTTGAACATCTAATATTCTTTGATTTGAAGAACCTCTAAATCTTAAACTTAAATCTTTTTTATCTTCTTCAAATTTACCATCTACCATGACATCAATATATTTTAAAAGTTCTTTTGTTGTTTCACTTTCTTTTGCCATTTCCCCTACAACTTCTTTTTCAAAATCAAAACCTGTATAGCACCATATATTTTTATTAGGAAATTTTTCTTTTACTTTTTTGACTAATGGTAAAAGTCCTTCTTGGTTTTGTTTCTCTAAAGGTTCTCCACCTAAAAGGGATAAGCCTGAAATATAATCATGGTCTAAATAATTGATAACTTCATCTATTTGTTTATCTGTAAATTTATCACCATATTCAAAATCCCATGCACATCTATTAAAACAACCTTTACAATGATGATTACAACCACTTACAAATACGGATACTCTAACGCCTTCTCCATTTGCCACATCTACTCTTTTTATATCTGCATAATTCATATCATTTCCCTCTTTTCTCCATTTTGGTATTTTATTGGAAATAAGAACCTGACCCGACTAGCAATCAAAGATTGCAGTCCTAGTCCCTCAGAACCTTGTTGTTCTTGACAATAAAAAAGGGAATTGGATATCCCCTTTTCTATTTATAAATGCATTACTCTTTGTTTAATTTCTTTTGTTTTTCCTGCATTCCAGAAGTTTTCTCCTAAATATCCACAAGTTCTTCTAACAACTGTCATTTTTGAATGATCTTTATTTCCACAGTTTTTTATTTAAAATAATTTCTCCATCAAATCCACAAACATGACAGTAATCTGATTTTGTATTAAATTCAGCATATTGAATATTATCATAGATAAATTTAACAGCTGTTTCTAATGCATCAATATTCTTTTGCATATTTGGTATTTCAATATATGAAATAGCACCACCTGAAGATATTTTTTGGAATTCACTTTCAAATCCAAGTTTTTCAAATGCATCAATTTTTTCTCTTACATCTACATGGTATGAATTTGTATAATATCCCTTATCTGTTACATCTTTGATTGTACCGAATTTTTCTTTATCAATTCTAGCAAATTTGTAACATAAGCTTTCTGCTGGTGTTCCATATAATGCAAATCCAATATTTGTTTCTGCTTTCCATCTATTAACTGTTTCTCTTAAATGTTTCATAACTCTAATTGCAAAATCATGTCCCTCTGGTGTTGTATGTGATACACCTTTCATTACTTTTGTCATCTCATATACACCAATATATCCTAAAGAAATTGTTGAATATCCACCATATAATAATTTGTCTATTTTTTCACCTTTTTCTAGTCTTGCAATTGCACCATATTGCCAGTGAATTGGGCTAATATCTGAATGTGTTCCAAGTAAGGCATAATGTCTACACATTAAAGCTTCTTTACATAGTTCTAGTCTTTCATCTAATAATTTCCAGAATTTATCTTCATCACCATCTGCAACAATAGCGACTTGTGGTAAGTTAATACTTACAACACCTTGATTAAATCTTCCTTCAAATTTATAATTTCCATTTTCATCTTTCCAAGGTGATAAGAAACTTCTACATCCCATTGGGCTAAATACATTACCTTCATAGTTTTCTCTCATTTTCTTAGCTGAGATATAATCTGGGTACATTCTCTTTGCTGAACATTTAACGGCTAGTTTTGTTAAATAATCATATTCTCCACCTTTTAAGCAGTTACATTCATCTAATACATATACTAGTTTTGGGAATGCTGGTGTAACATATATACCTGCTTCATTTTTAATACCTTGATATCTTTGTCTTAATACTTCTTCAATAATCAT
>CAJFRV010000053.1 GCA_904419495.1 uncultured Clostridia bacterium
TTCTCTTAAATATTTCATTAGAAATTTTCTTAATTCTTTTGTTGTTACTTGCTTCATTGGTTTTCCAAAATATTCTATTATTTCTTTTGTTTTTCTAAGATAACTATCTTTTGTGTAGTGTGAAAATCCTCTCATTTCCATGTCTTCTTTTAGTTTTTCAATTAATTGTTTATTCGTCATAAACAAAAACCTCCTTTAAAATATATTTTCTGTGTTAATTCACATAATATATTTTAAAGGAGGTTACCTTTATTTTCAAGTGTTCCTATCTTTTATCTATTTATCTATATTCTTCTTATTCTATTCTTTTAAAGTTTTTTGTTAGAGGATTCTTCTTTTTTACTCTCATTTTGCTTTTGGGATACTAGGATTTTTTCTTTATGACCACGCGAAAGCGTTTAGTACAATTGTAATTAATGTAATACCTTTGTTCTTTTGTTCTTTTCTTTTTCTCATTTTTTATCTCCCTTCTCTTGTATACTATTTTCTTATTTGTCTTTGTACTCTGTTGTCATAAATTGTATTTCCCATTCTTAAAGTAAAAGACTCTAAGAAATTAGCTATTTGCCGTATTTAACTTATTTTAAGGATTTAAGAGTTTTTTCTATTAAAGATTTCTTATTTTTTTCTATGAATAATATTTTCTTATTTTGCTTGACTTTATACTGATTTATTGATAAGATTCCATTATAAGAATTTCTTAGAGTCTTTTACTCTAAGAAATTCTTTAGTATTTTTAGACATTAACAAGAAAAAATATCCCTCATTAGATAAAACTAATTGGGATATTATTTTTTCCTATTTTATTTATTATTATTGATTTCCTTACCTTGTTTTTCTACTACTTCATTTTTATTTTTATAAATACTATTTTCTGGAACAACACCTCTTACAGAAGATAATGGATAAATGTTTGAATTTCTTCCGACAATTGTTCCCGGATTTAATACAGAACCACAACCTACTTCTACATTGTCACCCAACATAGCTCCCACTTTTTTTCTATTCGTTTCTATTGTTTCTTTTCCATTTTTGATAACAACTAATTGTTTGTCTGATTTTACATTTGATGTAATAGATCCTGCTCCCATGTGTGCTTTATACCCCAGAATAGAATCTCCTACATAATTATAATGTGGAACTTGCACTTTATTAAATAAGATAACATTTTTTAATTCTGTAGAATTGCCAACTACTGCACCTTCTCCTACAATAGCATTTCCTCTAATAAATGCACAATGTCTAACTTCTGCTTCTTTTCCGATAATTGCCGGACCATTAATATATGCTGTTGGTGCTACTTTTGCATTTTTTGCAATCCAGACATTTTCTCCTACTTTTTCATATTCTTCTTTGTCTAATGTTTCTCCTAATTTTAAAATATAGTCTCCTATATTAGGCAAAACTTCCCATGGATATATACTTTTTTCTAACAATTCTTTTGCAATGGTTTCTTCTAAGTTATATAAATTTTTAATTTTACATTCTTCCATTTTTTACATTCCTTTCAATTTACAAAAAGAAATACTTTTATATTTATCTTTGTAAAATACATACAATCTCATTAAAAAGGAAATTTTGATTCTATCATCAAAATAATCCATTAAGCTCTGTTCCAAAATTTCTCATATAACTCCTTTGCTGTTTTGGGACTATCTACTCCTTCTTTATTCTTTACTGGTGCAAAATCATCTTCTCTTTTTCCTCTTAATATTGCAATATCATCGAATAGTTCAAAAGCATCAAATATAAAGGATTCAAACTTAAATGAATTTGGCTCTGTTGGAATTACTTCTTTTCCATTTTCATCTATATATGCGTTTTTCTTAAAAGCACTATGATAAATTAGAGTTTCTTTACTGATTTTTTCGATTGCTTCTATAGTGTATAGATTACACATAATATGAGCCTCTCCATATTTTAGTTCTCCGTCACTATCTATTTCTTCTGCCATTTTGTCTGGCATTTCTGAATATTCAATAACTTTTGGATGTCCGTTCATTTTGGCAAATACCCCTACTCTTTCATGTGGATTTGCTTTAACAATTGATTTTGAAGCTATTTGTACTTTTTTCTTTATTGCCATTCCTAAAAGAATTGTATCTGCCATTTTTAATAAAGCATTATCGACTCCTCCGATAAAAACCCATTTAATGCCTTTTTCTTTCATCTCTGCTAAAGCTCCACTTGCTCTTAACGAAGAATATGTACCTCCGTTTCCATCAGATGCTTCTTTTATTCTCATATCCTTTCCCACTAATAATTTCCCATTTATATCTAGTAATGGTAATTCACTTTGTGCAAAAAATCTTACTGCATTTTTATCATATCCAAAATAATTATGTTTTTCCATAAAATTTATTGTTTCTTCATTATTTTCTTTGCTAGTCATAATATACCATGGTATGATTTTTCCATACTTTTGATTTGCTTCTTTTAAATTCTCAGCTAAAATCTCAAATAAGTATTTTCCTTTTCCATATACATCTAGTTTAAAAGTTCCTTTAGGACCTGAATGTCCTAATCTTGTTCCTTGACCTCCAGCCATTGTAACAACTGCATATTCACCGTTTTTTAAAATTTGTTCTCCTAACTGTTGAAACTCTTCTTTTTGTTCTTCTGATAATTTCTTCTTATCCATATATGGTAATGGTTCTATTTTATTTTCTTTTATTTCTATCTCTTTTTTTGTATTATCATATAATTCTTTCAGTTGATGAAAATCAATTTTACTAATTTGTTCTATTAGTGCTTGTTTTTTTTCTTTATCTAATTTTTCTAGTAATTTTATAATATGTTCTTGATTATACATTTTTAATAAGTCTATAGTATCTTGCACTTTATCCATTTTGTTTCGCTCCTTTTAGCTAATATAATATAGTATATGTTTTGATTTTAATATTGTCATTTTATCATAATCAATTATTTTTATCAAGTTTTTTAGAAAACTTGTCATAAACCTAAAAAAACCCCAATATACATTAAGTAAAGTAATTTAGAACAAAAGCGACATGATTAAAAACTTTGTCCTTTTAGTTAAATTACATGTCGCGTATTTGTTCGTGCACCAATTTTATGTAAGTAACATTGTGTGTAACGATTTCACTTTTAGAAAATCTAATTTTCTAAAGGTATGCGAACATTTTGAAAGTAATTAGAAGGAGGTATATAGATGGAAAATACAAGATTGTATCAAGACATCGCAAAAAGGACTGATGGAGATATTTATGTAGGTGTTGTTGGTCCTGTAAGGACTGGTAAATCCACATTTATCAAAAGGTTTATGGATTTATTAGTAATCCCCAATATTGATAATGAATACAAAAAAGAAAGAGCTAAAGATGAGCTACCACAAAGTGCTGGTGGTAGAACAATTATGACAACAGAGCCAAAATTTGTTCCAAATGAAGCTATAGAAATTACATTAAATGATAATTTAAAATTTAAAACCAGATTAGTTGATTGTGTTGGCTATTTAGTAGATAATGCTATTGGCTATTTAGAAGATGACATGCCTAGAATGGTAAAAACACCTTGGTCTGAGGAAGAAATCCCCTTTGAAACTGCTGCCGAAATTGGGACAAAAAAGGTTATTGAAGAACATTCTACCATTGGTATACTAGTAACAACCGATGGAAGTATCACAGATATTCCAAGAGAAGATTATATTAAAGCTGAAGAAAGAGTTGTTAATGAATTGAAAGCTTTGAACAAGCCATTTATTATTTTATTAAATTCAAATGATCCTGATTCAGACTATACTAAAGAGCTTGCAGAAAACTTAAGTGAAAAATATAATACATCTGTTATGCCTCTTAATTGTGAATATTTAACCATTGAAAATATTAACACCATGTTTTCTAAAGTCTTATATGAATTCCCTGTTGATCAAATCTGCATCAAATTTCCTAGATGGATTGATGGATTAGATATGGCACATCCTTTAAAATCAGAGCTCTTTAAAGAAATTAAAGATGCCTTTTCTAATGTAAATGTTCTAAAAGAAATTTCAACATGTGTAGATATGATTAAACAAACAGAAATCATTTCTAAAACATCTATCACAGATATTCAATTAGGAACGGGAAAAGTAAATGTTGAAATCACCCTAAAAGAAGAATTATTCTATCAAGTACTTTCAGAAATTACAGGTGTTACTGTATCTAATGAAGGAGATTTATTTAGTATTATTTCTAAATTAGCTGATGTGAAAAAGAAATATGATAAAATTGCTTATGCTTTAGATGAAGTTAATAGAAAAGGTTATGGAATTGTTACCCCTTCAATGGATGAATTAATTTTAGAAGAACCTGAAATGGTAAAACAAGGTTCAAAATTTGGAGTAAAATTAAAAGCAATGGCTCCTTCTATTCATCTTATTAAAACTAACGTAGCAACTGAAGTTTGCCCAATTGTTGGTTCTGAAAAACAATCAGAAGAATTGGTTAATTACTTACTTTCTGGATTTGAAAGTGATCCTGTCAATGAAGGTAGTGGTGGATTAATTTGTATTATTCTTTAAAATTTTAATCTACGAATCCAAATATACTAAAAACTATATCTAAAATATAATAAAATAGATAAGTTATCTGTAAAAATAACTTATCTATTATTTTTATATTCTACATATTCATTTATAATATTTGCAATACTATCTGGTATTTCATCTGTACTTTCTATCAAAGAATTTAATTTATTTCCAATAATTTCATATGCTTTATCTATTTCTTCCTCTTTAATATTATTATCAATAATCATATTGAATATTGGAACATCACTTTCTAACTTTTCTTTTGATGATTCAATAACTTCTAATCCATTCATATTTTCCATATTATATTTTGCAAATACCATTTCTGGTTTTAAATCAATAATTTTATTATATGCTTCTTTCCCATCCATAGCAGTTCCAATAACATCTACATATTCTATATTTTTGATTTTATCTACTATACTATTAATTATTTTCACATCATTATATGCAATAAATGTTCTAATTTTATTAGAGTGATATATTTATCAAAGTCAAATTTTTCTTGTTTTAAGGCATTTCCAAAATAATGATCCTTTCCATTTTGAATTTGGATAATATCAGCATTTGGAAGAACTACTATACTTTTTTCAAATTCGCTTTGCTTTTTATATTAAATTTGCTTTATATTTTTAAATCCTTTTAATTCACTAACTCTGTTTATTAACTCTTCTTCTGTTATTACGAATAATTCTCCATTTTCTAATGCTCTTTCTCTTATGGGCATAAATTTAAGAAATTTCCATTTTTCAATTTTATAATTATTTAAAAACTCTCCTAGTTCTTCTAGTTTATCTATATTTTGTTTACTAACAACTGTATTTTAATTCCAACTTTTATTTTTTTATTCTTAGTTTTTTTCAATAAATTTTTTATAATTTCAAAATGGTTATTTTCCTTTCCAAGTGCTACATTTATATCATTTTCAATAGAATCAATAGACAAATTTATCTCATCTAATATATTTAAAATGTCCTCCACATAATCATTATCATTTTTAGATAAAATATTTCCGTTTGTCACAAGTTTGTTGTGTAATCCCATTTCTTTTGATAGTTTCATTAAATCTTTTACATTTGGATAAAGGACTGCCTCTCCTCCTGTCCATGTAATATTATTGATTCCACTATTAACTAAATTCTTTAATACCCTTTCATTATCTTCATATGATAAATCTGGTATATTATTGAATCCGAAACAATATTTACATCCTTGATTACATTTTGTCGTGATTTTCCAACACACTTTTTTCTTAACCATAAAAAATCCTCTTTTCGTTTACAAAATTTTACATTAACATTATACATGAGGTTTGTAAAAAAAACTATTATAAAATTTCTAATGGTTGTTCAAAAAAACATAACAAAAATACCCTATTGCTAGGATATTTTATAATTTTCTATTTTAAATATTCATTAATAAACTTTTTATTGACTCTTGTAAGTTCATCTTTTAAATAGATTAAATTCAATTTTATAATTGGTAATTCTATTGGTAACTCTACTTCGTATAATTCTTTATTATCTAATTCTTTTTTAACAGCTTGTTTTATAACATAGGCAATCCCCATATTCTTTTTAACAGCTTGTACTCTTATTTCAGTTGCATCACATACCATATCAGCATTTATATTTACATCATATTTTTTTAATCTTTCTTTTAGATTTCTAGTTGTTCTTGTATTTTCTAAGTTTAAAATGCAATTTAAACCTTCTAGTTCTTTTATATCTGAAATAGTTAAAGGTATTTTTGATACAAATATATTATTAATAGTTGCGATCTCTTGACACACTATATTATCTTCTTCTATGGATACATCTGTTATGGCAAAATCTATTTCATGGTTTCGCAATAATTCGAGTATCTTATTAATATCTACTTCACAAATAATCGTAAATTTGATTTTAGGATAATCTTTTTTTGCTTGTTCTAATTTTTCCATCAGGAAATAGCTTGTTAAATGTGATGGACAAGCAATCTTGATATCAGCACTTGATAAATTGTTCTTATTTTGTGCCATCTTTTCAACAAAATCAAAACTTGAAATAGATTTATTTATTATCTCATATAATTCCTTACTATCTTCAGTTAAAGTCACACCTTTGCTTTCTCTGTTAAATAGTTTTAAGTTTAGTTGTCTTTCTAGACTTGCTATTTGCGTACTTATATTAGAAACTGACAAACCGTCAAGTTTTTCAGAGGCTTCATAATAACTGTTTGATTCTGCAACTTTACAAAAGATTTTATATAAATTCAAATTTACATTTGACATAACAGAACCTCCATTTCATAGTTACTATTATACCATATTATGTAAATTTTACAAACTTTCTTAATATCACTATTATTTTTAAATAGCAGTAATATTTTGAGTAAAAAATCAATTCACTTAAGCTAATTTAAAAATCATCTATCAGTCTTTAATCAACCATCTGCATTGATGTACTTTTTACTTTATCATTTTTATAAAAAGCTACATTAAATTTCCAACCATAAGAACGTTTAAAAATAATAGTTCTATTTTCCCAAAATAATCCTTTATCTAAACTTCCTGCATCATATTGATAGAAGGTAGTTTCATGCCAATTACTTTCATATTCTGGTTGTCCTAGTAATTCAATAACTTCTTCTTTTGACAATCCTATAAGAGTTTGATTATCGTGCAAATTCTTCATTTTTCTATATAAATCATCAGGTCTTTCACCTTTTAAAAAAAAACTTAGTATACTAAAAATAATTGTAATTATTAGAACAATTACTATAATTTTCAAATTTTTTCTCATAAAACTACTTACACCTCAATTCTTCTATTTACTATTATATATTATCATATATAAGAAAAAAAGTATATATTTATAATAAAAAGGTTGGGAGTAATCTTCCTCAACCTTTTTATTATAAATTATATATCTCCGAAAATACCTTTTAAAGTATCTTCAGTAAAACCAAAATAAGGATTATCTTTCGCGAATGGTTCTTCACCTATACCAGCATCTGATTTTATAGCACTTTCAAATATATCTCTAACTTGTGGTCTAGTAAGCACAATTCCAGTAGGTAGTACAAGAGATCCTTCAGTTCCTTGCATAAACAATCCCGCACGTACCGTCCATTTTGCATGAATTATATTTTCTGCAGCATAGTTATTTATGGATTTATTTGCTGTACGACCTGACAATATAGCACATTTTTCAGCATAAGTTAAATTATAACTGTTGATTTTTATTCTATCATTCTCAGCATCATAAATGTCAGGGAATCTCGATAGAAATTCTATTTGCTCTGAGCCAAGTCCTTCGGGTAAATCTATGTATCCGTTTGTGTCTCTTTCTGTTGACATAACTTTTCGTATATATTCTTCTGCTATCAAATAATTTGCTTTAGCTTCTTCTGTTGAAAAATATGTAGCAATAGGTATACTAAAAGTACAATTAAAATCAGTTTCACCATTAGTAACACGCTTTATTTCTTCATATAATTGTTTTTCATATATAGAATCTTCAACTTGTTGAGTTATATCATTGTGTAACAAATTTAACAATTCTATATTAAAATCCATAAAAGGTATTGATGTCCCTATTCGTTCTTTTTCAGCATCAGTTCTCATTTTTAATATACTATAACTTGTTCCTATATTAAAAATGTACCAATCTTCTAAAGATTCTAAAGTATAAGCATCGTCTACATCTAATCTTACTTCATCAATACTCATTCTTGATAAAATTTCATCAAGTGGTTTTATGCATAAAGTAAAACCATCATTTGTTTGTCTCAAATCGTAATAATCAATATACCCACCTTCTATAAATGACATTAAACCTTGTGGTACAAGTTGGTCTTCTAAATTTATAGCATAATTATTCCTATAATGGTATGGATAACCATCGTTACTAGTTCCATCTATTGCCCAAGTATTTAAGAAATCAAAATTTTCATATGGTGTAGAAGTTTTTAGTTCCGCTTGTGTATATCGAGTATTAGAATCATTTGTAGGTGAACCTGTAATACTATTTATAGAAATATTATTACTTTTACTTCCTCCATTAGATATTATATACTTATATCCTGTGTTTATCCAACCTGTTGCAACACTTATTTCAGGAGACATAACTGCACAATCTGTTACAGAACTTCCTGTTTCTCCAAGTGCTACAATTCCCCCTGCATAAATATTTGATAAACTTGTACTAGGTCCTTTCGATTGAACTTTTCCAGAATTATAACTTTTAGTTATAGTACCACTATTAATTCCTACAATTCCTCCTGCATATGGACTATCTATTGCAGCTGTAGCTTGTACATCTCCTTTGTTGTAACAATTTTCTATTGTTCCACTAAATTCTCCACATAATCCGCCAGTTCTTACAATTCCAATATAAGAATCTGCCTCTACTGTTATTTGTGCTGTATTAGAACTTAGTAAAATTTGAGTATTAGTTGCTTGTCCAACCAAACCTCCTACCCAAGGACTATTATCATTACTGGTCGTTATATTTATATTACCAGAAAAATGAACATTTTCCAAAACAGAGTTTGTTGAACTTCCTACAATTCCACCAGTATATATACTTGGATTAAAGAAAGAACCTCCCGTGGTTAATGAAATATTTCCATTAACATATAAATTTTTTATAATTGCATCTGTACAAGCTCCAAATAATCCTAAATATTGAGTATCTGCCAAAGCCCCAGTAGTTTCATTAATATTGTATGTTATAGTATGACCACCACCATCAAAAATTCCTCTAAAGTCATTAGAAAATGGTAACCATTCTCCACTTAATTCAAGATCATTTGTTAAAATAAAACGTGTACCAGTAAAACCTCCATAAACTCCGATTTGGGATAAATCTAGTTCACTAGAAATATAATAAATATTTGTTGCAGTTTCACTTTCTGTAGTTTCTTCTACTGTGTTGGTTGTTTGTACTTCTTCTGTTATGTTGGTTGCTTGTGCCTTTATTGGCAAAAATAATCCAATTAAGATTACTGCAATTAAAATTATTGCTAATATTTTACTTCTAAAATTTTTTGTCATTTCACTTTTCCTCCTTACTTATAATTTGAATTTTATAAGTTTATCTTCTAAATAATTCAGTAAAATTTCTAATACTTTTTTATATGATATTCTCTTTCTCTATGATCTCATTTTTCTTCTGTTGGCGCCTCATCATAGTAAATAATATTATTAGTATTACCATGTTTGTACTTTTTTAATTAATGTCTTCCCCCCTTTCTTTCAAAGTATAAAATTTTTTGTTATCATTTCTTTTTTTATATCACTATCTAAATCAATAAAAAACAATTTCGGAAAATATAGAAAATTTTGTCAAAAAAATGGAAAAAATGGAAATATTAATAGAATTTTATTCTTGTGTTTTTATAAATATTGTAATATAATACATGGGGGTGTTTATTTTGATTAGTATGCTTATAGCAGATGATAATAAAGACTTCGATATAAATTTATTTAATTCAATAAAAGAACACAATAATAAAATTAGTATTGTTGGGATTTCTGTAAATGGATTAGATACATATAAAAAAATCAAATTGCTAAAACCTGATGTTGTGTTGTTAGATATTCAAATGCCAATTTTAAATGGCTTTCAAGTTATTCAAAAACTAATTGTTGAAAAAATTACTATCCCCAAAATTATCCTTATTACAGCACACTATGAACTACTATCTTCTTATAATAGTTTAAATTCAATTTATGGTATATTGTTAAAACCCATAAATTATGATAGCTTAAATAGCACATTAAATTTTATAATTAGTGAAAAACACTTAGATAAAATTAATAATGAAATTATTGATATTTTATCTAAGTTTGATTTTAATGTAAAAAGCAAAGGATATAAGTATTTAGTAGAATGCATTAAAGCTTGTATTACTTCTCCATCTTTAATAAACAATTTAGAAAAGAATTTATATCCTTTTATTGCCAATCAATTTATAGATACTACCCCTTCAAAAATAAAATGGGCTATAGAAAAATCAATTAATTCTATGTATAGATATACAAATAAAGAAATTTTGGAAAGTTTTTTTCCAAATTCAAAAAAACTTTCACCTAAATACTTTATAGAAAAAATTATTTTTAAAGTAATTATCCCCCGGCTAAGCCGGGGGCTTTTTACTCATAACGCCTAAAAGGCTATGTTACAAGCAGAGCCTCAAGGCTCATAGCTGTTCCGACGC
>CAJFRV010000054.1 GCA_904419495.1 uncultured Clostridia bacterium
TGTTTCGTTCAAAACAAATTATATACTTAGTGCTTTTGTTTTTCTATATTTTTTTAAAATTTTATTTCTATTTTTTCCCCAGATTATTTAACTCATATGAAAAAAATTTTAAAGAAAAATATTAGTAAAATTTATAATAGTAGAAAAAGAAATTTATAAGAAAATCTTTTGTTCCTAAGGCGAGAAGGTATTTTATATTCTTAGAGTAATTGACTTTAAGAGAAAATAAAGGAGGGAAAAGATGAAAACAGAAAAACTAAAGAAAAACAAAGGAATTACATTAACTGCATTAGTAATTACTATTGTTGTATTATTGATTTTAGCAGGAGTGACAATAGCAACATTAACGGGAGATAATGGGATCATAAAAAAAGTAAATGAAGTTTCAGAAAGAACAGAAAAAGCAAAAGAAGAAGAATTAAAAAAATTAATAGCATTAGAAGCAAGTAGTAATTTAGAAAATCAAGAGTATATTGATAAAAATGGTGATAAAGCAATAATACCAGCAGGATATGCAGTATCACAAGTAGATGGAGAAAATATAATTAATGATGGGTTGGTTATAATAGATTCTGATGAAAATGAGTTTGTATGGATACCAATTGATAAAGCAACTTTAAATGTAAAAGGAACAAATAAACCAATTGCAAAAGTTACAACTAAAAAAAATGGAACCAACAATTATCAAGGCGTCTTATATGATTTTTTTAAAACAGAAAATGATGTAATATCACAGGAAAAAATAAACTATGGTCAAGGAACTACAAGTTATAGAGAACCAGC
The DNA here is from genome assembly GCA_904419495.1 of uncultured Clostridia bacterium. Classification (GTDB taxonomy): domain Bacteria; phylum Bacillota; class Clostridia; order TANB77; family CAG-508; genus CAG-269. The sequence goes on from CAJFRV010000054.1 coordinate 784, forward strand.
ATATTTAATTAATACAAATTATGGGGATGCTGTAACAAACGATGATACTAAAGGAACGGCATTATTAAGAAAATATATAGTGGAATTAAGAAATGAAACTGATGATACTATATTAATAGCTTGGGAAAATCAATTGCAAAATGAATATAATTCTATGATAGAAAGTGTAAAGAAATATGGTGGATTTTATGTGGGAAGGTATGAGATGGGAGAAAAGAATAACAAACCTGTGTCAAAAGCAGGAATCATGCCAACGTCATCAGGAGATGAAGTAACATTAACTTGGTATGGATTATACGCAATGGCTAAAAAATATAATAATAACTCGGTTCAAGCGAGTATGATATGGGGAAGCCAATACGATAGTATGTTAAATTGGGGATTAGAAGGAAAAGATAAATTAAAAATAGCAGAAACAGAGAATGGAAATCATAGTAATATATTTGTAAATACAGGAATGTATAGCAAAGATAAGATTAATAATATATATGATTTAGAAGGAAATTTTTGGGAATGGACTTTAGAAGCAAACACAGAAAATGTAAGAATTCTACGTGGGGGACATTATAGAGGGAGTTTTTCACCTAGTGATAGAAATGTGAATAGTCCATATACCACATATGATAATAGAACGACTCGAATTACTCTTTATGTAAAGTAATGGATTTTGAATAAATATCAAAATATATAAAGGAAGATACTATAGGAATACCATAGATAAAAATTCCAATTCTTATAAGTTGAATTTTTAGTCTATGGTATTTTTCTACAACCTTGTTTATCAGAAGTTTGCATTTAGTTTATAAATAACATTATTCTATGAAAATAAAATGTTCACAAAAAATTTACAAACTATTTTAGCAAAATATATTGACAAGTGCTAAAAACGGGTATAATATATATGAAGTTAGCAAACGAACAATAAGAGTGCTAAAAAATAAAGTAAAAAATGTAGAATGCAATAACATATAAGATAATAAAACTAACAATTTAATCTAAAAGAGGTGAAACAATTGTTAGATGATAGAAAAAAGAAAGTATTACAAGCAATCGTAGAAGAATATATTAATACAGCAGAGCCAGTTAGTTCAAATGCATTGATAAACCGTAATGGATTAAATTATAGTAGTGCAACCATCAGAAACGAAATGGCTGATTTAGAAAAGGCAGGTTTCTTAGATAAGACACATACATCAAGTGGTAGAGTACCTTCAGAAAAAGGATACAGATATTATGTGGATGAACTACTAAAAGAAGATGATATTAGTTTAGAAGAAATTAAATATATTAGTGACAAACTAGAAACCAAAGTAAACGAAATAGAGGACTTAACAAAAATTGCAGCAAATACAATATCAGAAGTAACTCATTACACAACTGTATCAATAGGACCGAAAACAAATAGTCAGATTATTGAAGAGATTAAATTTGTATTATTAGGCTCTAGAATGATGATGGCAGTTATCTTAACAGATAGTGGATTAGTAAAAGAAACAATTATCAAATTTGATGAGGATGTTACAGAAAAACAAATAGAAACCATTAATTATATGTTTAACAAAAAGCTAAAAGGACAACCAATCGAAACAATTGATGGACCTTTAGAAGAATACTTATATGATGAAATGACATATAGTGTAAATGTTATCAAACCAATTATTGAGCAAATCAAAAAAGTATTGGAAGAAGAAAATATCTATTTAGAAGGGGCTAATAAATCATTTGATTTACCAGAATTTAATAGTTTAGATGTAGCCAAAAACTTTATTAATGTATTAGATACCAAAGAATTGGTAACTGACATGCTAGATTCTGGGTTTGCAGATGATATTCATGTATATATAGGAGAAGAAAATCAGAAAGAGGAATTAAAAGATTTTAGTGTGGTAACATTTAAACACAAAGTAAATGGAAAAGATTTAGGAACAATTGGTATTATTGGTCCAAAGAGAATGGATTATTCAAAAGTAATTTCAGTTATGAAATATATTAATAAAAAGTTAAAAGAAATGGAATAATTTGAAAAATAATCATCATTTGGCGTTGTTGACCTTCATTTTTAATTTATTCAACGTACAAACAGTACGCCTCATAAATTAAAAGCTCGGTCGCCTAGCCAAACAACGATTCTTTTCCAAATTAGAAATTTGAGAAAGGTAGGTTTAATAATGGCAGAAAAAGAGAAGAATGAAGAATTAGAAAATGATGTAAAAAAAGAAGAAAAGGTAGAAAGCAAAAAAATGAAAAAAGAACAAGAAATTGTACCAAAATCAGAATATGATGAGTTGGATGATAGATATAAAAGAATTTTAGCAGAATTTGAAAATTTCAAAAAAAGAAGTGGCAAAGAAAGGGAAAATTTATACAATTCTATTTTATCAGATGTTGTAGCAGTTATGCTTCCTATACTAGATAATTTGGAGAATGCTGCTAAGGTAGAGACAAAAGATGAAGAATATAAAAAGGGAATTGAATTAGTATTAAAACAATTTCAAGATACATTAAAGGCAAAAGGTGTAGAAGAAATCAAAGCATTAGGAGAAACTTTTGATCCAGAATTGCATGAGGCAGTAAGTAGTGTTCAAGATGATACAAAAGGAGAAAAAGAAATTGTTCAAGAATATAGAAAAGGTTATAAAATTGGTACAAAAGTTATTAGACATTCTATGGTAGTTGTAGCCAACTAAAACAATTATAAGCGGCATTTTACGGCGTTAAACTACATAAAAATTTTTTCGATATACAAATCGTACTATCTCAAAAATTTTTACTTGTTTGCCTTGTAATATACCACTTCTAATTGCTTTATTACAAACGAGGAGTTAAGATGAAACAAGAAATAGAAAGAAAGTACGCAGTGAATTATATTCCTGAAGATTTAAAAATAACAGATATATTAGATATAGAACAAGCATTTATATATAAAGATGCCAAAACAGTCATTAGAGTTAGAAAGATACAAAATCAAAAATTAAATAGGATAGAATATATCTATACGGTTAAAACTAAAGGAGATATGGAATATGACAAATGTTCTAATATTGCACAAGTATATGAAATCGAAAGCCATATAAAAGAAGAAGAATATAATACACTCATTAAAAACAAAATAAGTAATATCATTATAAAAACAAGAATAGTGATACCAATAGAAAATAACCTAAGTATAGAAATGGATGTATATAAAGACTATTTAGAAGGTTTAATAACAGCAGAAGTAGAATTTCCAAATGAGGATATTGCTAATACTTTTGAAAAGCCAGAATGGTTAGGAGAAGAAATTGGCTATAAAGAATTATCCAATTGGAAATTATCCAATATGACAAAAGAAGAATGGAAAACAAAAGTAACAAAGGAAAAATTGGAAAACAATAGAAAAATCATTCTTGATTTAAAAAAGAATGACAAAATATGAAAGGTATTAATTTTAAAAATATAAATTTATTATGGGAGGAATTGAAAATGGGAAAAATTATAGGAATTGACTTAGGAACAACAAATTCATGTGTAGCAGTTATGGAAGGAGGAGAACCAGTCGTTATACCAAACGCAGAAGGAAATAGAACAACACCATCAGTTGTTGCATTTTCTAAAAATGGTGAAAGACTAGTTGGACAAATAGCAAAACGTCAAGCTGTTACAAATCCAGAAAATACAGTTATTTCTATTAAAAGAAAAATGGGAACAGCTGAAAAAGTAAATATAGAAGGTGATAGCTTTACACCTCAAGAAATTTCAGCAATGATTTTACAAAAATTAAAAGCTGATGCAGAAAATTATTTAGGACAAAAAGTAACACAAGCAGTTATTACAGTACCTGCATATTTCAATGATAGCCAAAGACAAGCAACAAAAGATGCTGGTAAAATTGCAGGACTAGAAGTTCTAAGAATTATCAATGAACCAACAGCAGCAGCACTTGCTTATGGAATGGATAAAGAACAAGATCAAAAAATATTAATCTATGACTTAGGTGGAGGAACATTTGATGTTTCTATTCTAGACATTGGTGATGGTGTATTTGAAGTTTTATCTACAAGTGGTAATACACATCTAGGTGGAGACGACTTTGATAATGCAATTATTGACTACTTAGTTGATGAATTCAAAAAATCAAATGGAATTGATTTAAAACAAGATAAAATGGCAATGCAAAGATTAAAAGAAGCAGCAGAAAAAGCAAAAATAGAATTATCTGGTGTTCAACAAACACAAATTAACTTACCATTCATTACAGCAGATAGTACAGGACCAAAACACTTAGATATAAACTTAACAAGAGCAAAATTTGAAGAATTAATTCATGACTTAGTAGAAGCAACAGCAGGACCTGTAAATCAAGCATTAAAAGATGCTGGATTAACACCAAATGATATTCATAAAGTATTATTAGTTGGTGGTTCTACAAGAGTTCCAGCTGTACAAGAAGCAGTTAAGAGAATTACAGGAAAAGAAGCTGATAAAGGAATTAACCCAGATGAATGTGTTGCTATCGGTGCAGCTATCCAAGGTGGTGTTTTATCAGGAGATGTAAAAGACTTAGTATTATTAGATGTAACACCATTATCATTAGGTATTGAAACATATGGTGGAGTATTTACAAAATTAATTGAAAGAAATACAACAATACCA
>CAJFRV010000055.1 GCA_904419495.1 uncultured Clostridia bacterium
CCATTACTTAATTCTCTCTCATCTACTTCACCAATTTTATATCTTTCGTATCCTAAACACTTGTCAGGTTCTGCTATTGTTAATTCCCCACTTTTTAAAATTCCTTTATATACCAAATATATCCAAAGCTGTTCTTTATTATATCTATTATCAAATGTAGTAGCATATGTTGATGTAATAAATTCTCCTATTTCTATATTGGCTTCTGTTCCAACCTCTTCTACAATTTCTCTATTTAAGGCAGTTCTAAAATCAATGTCATCCTCTTTTACCCTTCCACCGATTGTTTCTAATTTGAATCTTTCGTCTCTACAACCTGGCCCTCTTCTTTGAAAAATAATTTTATTATTTTTATCAAAAGCATATACGATTACTGCTACTTTATAATCTTTTGCTATGTTATTGTTATCTTTTAGAATTTCTTTTAATTCTTTCATATCTTTTACTTCTGGAATATATAATTGCATTTTAATCCTCCACATTTAGTATGCTACTTTTTATATGTACTCTTTATAATATATTTCTCTTGTTTGTGCTTGAATTCTATCATATAAAGACAAAAAAAGGAAGTGTTCTTTCTAACACTTCCTTACAAATTTACTAACTTATATATTTCTTTACTTATTATCGTATGTATCAAAATGTACAGTTTCTTTGTAGCTCTTTAATTCTTTATCTGGAATTCCTTCTCCATCATCTTTATATCCTAAAGATAATAATGCTACTAATTCTATATTATCTGGCAACTTTAATATTTCTCTAGAAATTCTTTTATCTTCTACATGTTTTTCATGATATAAAAAACAACTTAAAACACAAGCACCAATCCCAAAACTTTCACTTGCTAATATCATATTTTCAATAGATAAAGCAGAGCTTAATATATATTCTTTATATTTAGGGTCATTGTCCTTATTTGCTAATACTGCAATAATGATAGGAGCATCTTTTATAAATTGTCTATCTTCATATTGTAATGCTAATTGTTCCTTAATCTTTTGATCTTCTATAACAATATATTCTGTTACTTGACAATCTGGTTTTGGTTTACCTCCAAATGGTGCATTTCTTCCACAATTTATGATTGTTTCTATTATATCTTTTGGTATTTTTTTATTTACATATTTTCTGTGACTTCTTCTATTTGTAATTAGATTAATTATTTCACTATTAACTTGGTTCATAAAATTTTCTCCTTACTTCCTTTCAATATTTGTGAAAAAATCTTTTTATTCTATTTAATATCTTAGCAAAAGCAGACTCTTTATGTTCTATTATTGCAACATTTTCTGTTTTTTCTTCTTTTGTTTTTCTTTTAAACAAATTATCAGGATTATACTTTTCTCTTAATTCTCTATCTTTTATTATGTCATTTTCATGATATATGGCAATTAACTTTTCTTTTTCTTCCTCGTCATCACACCAATAATTTAGATTTAACCATGCCAAAATAGCTATCGTTTTTCTTTGCAACTTATTATCTAGTATTTCTTCTGAAAACTCTATATTAGGATGGTAATTATTATTTTTTTCTTTTTTTATTAATTCTCTAATTTTATATGGTATTTTATTTACATATCTATCTTCCATTTTACTTAAGATTTCATCAATTTCACTATATGCAGAGGCAATGTCATTATTCATATTCCTCTCCTCCATTTTCTTTTTTCTTATCTTCTTCTTTGGTTAGTTCTGCTCTTAATCCTTCTGCTACACTATTTATTTCTTTGATTCCTAATTTTATTTTCCTGCCACTTGTTAGTTTATGAATCCAAAACATAGAATCTCTTGATGTATCTTTTTCTAGTTCTTTTTGTTTTACCATAACATTTTCTGGTTTCCAAACTATGTTTCCATCCGTTCCTGCTATATATTTATCTGAAAATATTTTTTTTAGTGTTTCTATTTTTTCACTATCTTCAAGCATCTTATCTGTTACCATTATGCCAGAAATAAAACTTTCTGGTATTCCTAGTGGAATTTCATATCCATTTTCATATTCACCTGGTTCACCTTTATATAGCTTTTCTCCTACCATTTTTCTTGCTGCAGCCGTAGGATTGATAATAAATGCTATTCTTGATGTTCTTGTATCTGTTGGTAGAAATCTTGCCTCTTCTCCTTTATAATATTTTACTCCATCTATTTCCATAACATTTGGAGCCATTCCTTTTGTTTTCTTTCTTACCATACGTGTATCATAATCCTCATAATAGTCTGCTAATCGTTGCTCTTTTGCTACTTTATATGCACAAATTGATTTCCCATAACTTGTGTCACCTACATTGTTTCTAAATACTGGAGCTACAAGCCCTACATTTTTTATATTTTCTAAAATTGATATATCAAAATTTGCTCCATGCATTAATGTATCTTTTTCTAAAATAACTTTTCCATCTTGATCAACTTGCACAACGGTTGCAGGTTTCATTTTTCCTAATTTTAAGAAAGTCATTGCATTTTCCCACATCTTAGGATTCTCTGAGCAAAATGCTTTTAGTTCTTCTAATCCATTAAATGTTTTATTACCAATCCTTATTTTTTCTGAAATCATCTCTTGAAATTTTTTTCTTCCACTTTTAGATAAGATATCTTCTATAAACTTTTTCTTTTCTATATCAGTCATTTGGGGTACTTTTTCTCTAAATAGATTTAAAATATGTATCAGTTCTTTATCACTAATCATTTTTCTTATGTATTCTTTTATATCACACCATCCATTTTGCATAGCACCAATACTGTTTATATTTGCATAAATTTCATAAGCTGCTGGAACAAGACCTTTAGCTGTATCTGTTCTTAAATACTTTTTGTCAATACCTCCTGCTAATCTCACTCTATCTAATGCGTCTGCATCTTTTAAGATATTTGTTAATTTTGTTGCTCTTGCTATATCTTTTATTCCATACATTTGGAATATTTGTTGCATATATTTATCATCTGTACTATGCGCTGTTATCATGGCTTTCATCAAATCTTTCTCTTCATCTGAAAATGATTCTTTTGAAATCACTGTATCTAATTTTTGGCTAGCTCTTTCTCCATGTTTATTATCTTCGCTATCATTTATCCTACCTATATCATGATACATAGCTGATTCAATAATCAACCTAAAATCCTGTTCACTAACATTTTCTTTTAAAGCAATATACCCTGCCATTAAACTTGTTCTTAAATTATGGTCAATACCATGTTTAATGCTTCCTTGATATAATTTTGATTCTTGTATTCCATTTAGCATTTGCTTGAAAGTTTTTCCATACCTTGAATTGACTAATTCTTCTATAACTTGTTTTCCAGATACATAATGTGATTGAGAATTAATTTCTTTTTTTGCTTGGACTAATGAATTTCTCCATTCAAATCCTAATGCAAATTCTATTTCTTTTATCGTTTTTGGTATATCCATTTTTCTTCTCCCTTTTTCTTCAGAATATAATTTTTTATTTCCTTTAACTTTATAATCTCACTTTTATCCGTTTTTTAATTCATTTAATTTACTAATTTGTTCTTCATTCAATAATGCAAAATAATATGTTTGATAATTTTCAAAAACGACGATTTTATACTGAAACTCTTTTAAATATTTATTAATTACATTTGTATCATTTATTATTGTATCAAGTGATTCTTTTCTACGATTTTCTATTTTCTCATCATCAAATTGATATATCATTTCTGGTGTTATTTTTAAATCCACTTGGAATTCATCTAATAATTTATTGATACTATAACACAAAAGACTCGCATTTCCTCTATACATATTAGTAGTTTGCTCAATAATGTAATTTTCTTTTTTTAATTTTTCCAACATCTCCTGTGTATTAGCAAAATAACTCTCATGACTTCCTATTCTATAATTTGAAATAATATAAGCTAATTTTCTTATCATGGCTCTATCTTCTAGATTTGTTACTGTATATACATATCCATCAAAAATAAATTTTCCGTACTTTTCTTCCATCTTTATTTTTGCTTCTTCTATTTTTTTAGACTCTTTATTTTCGATTTTTTTCTGAATGAAATATAATAATTCACATATAACAATACTTATTCCTGTAAGAACAAAGACTGTTGCAGCTATTTCACTAAGCAGATCATCTGTTTTTTCTTCTTTGACACATATTCCTAATATTGCAAAACTAATAAAACATATCATTCTTAAATAATATTGATTTTTTTTAATTTTTCAGAATAGCTATTTACTTTTGCAAATAATTTATGTGTATTACTCAGTGTTCTGATAGCAATAAGTCCAATAACATATATGTATATAGATGTCCCTTCTAATGGTATAAAAATAACACCAATCAAATAAACAATCCATATGAGTATTTCTCTAATATTATTTTTTAAAACTTTCATCCTATTCTCCTATTTCATTAAATTCGTCTAATTTTTCAAATGAAATAATCTCCATAAGTATCTCTCCCTTAATATTCTTTATCTATTATCATTTTCCTTGATAATTCTATATATTTCTCCCCAATTACTAACTTCTCTTAAGTATTCATTTTGTTCTAACTTTTTCATTTCTTTATCTCTAAAATAAATGGATTTTATTCCATTTTCTGATAATTTTTTACATACATCATAAGAATCATCTATCATATAATCTATCTTTTCTTTTTGTGCAACTTCTAATTTATCATCTTGTTTCCAATAGTATTTATTAAATGAGATATGTTCTTTATTAAATTTTTCTATTGCAACATCTTTCATTTCTTCTATCATTCCACCTCTTGCAGATATTACAATTAATTCATGTCCTTCATTTTTCAACATATTTATTACATCTTTTGCTCCTGGTATTAAATTAGTTTGCTTTGATAATTTTAAAAAATATTTGTTAATAAAATTCATTCTTTCTTCTTCTGTCCAATTATATCTATTTCTTAAATAATGTTCATTTCTATTAATAATACCATCTTTTTTTAATTCTATGAAATCATATAAATCTCCATAAGTTTTTAGAACTCTTTCATAATCTAATACTACTCCATCTATATCTATTCCTATTTTCATATTATTTTCAACCTCTTTCCTTTATACTTAATTTATATCATAAAAGTTTTAATTTTCATAGTATTTGTCTAATATTAAAAAATAAAGCACATTTTTGTGCTTTATTAGTTTTATTGTAGATAAACTTCCGGCTATGCCGGTAGTAACAAAGGCTTAAGCTATGTAGCAAAGCAACTCCCTTCATGATATAATATCAATATGTTTCGA
>CAJFRV010000056.1:0-2731 GCA_904419495.1 uncultured Clostridia bacterium
TCGAAACATATTGATATTATATCATGAAGGGAGTTGCTTTGCTACATAGCTTAAGCCTTTGTTACTACCGGCATAGCCGGAAGTTTATCTACAATAAAAAGAAGATTTTAAAATCTTCTAAATCTTCTTTTTAACATTTATTTTAATAATTGATTATTACATTATTTACTGCTTGTGTACATCATTTTCAATAAAAAGACATCTAAGCAATTTTTCTGTCATGCTACTTTTTTACTTTGTATATTTACCTTATTTATCATTTTTTACAAAATTATTTAATAACTCTCCACCTCTAATAGTATCTTTCTAGATGCAAATAGATATTTTATTTGATATGTTGTTTTTTATATAATAACTCTGCTTTCCTTATGTCGAATTTTGTTCCTATTTCTAATCCAAATGCTTTCACTAATTCTATTAATTTTTTAAATTGTGTTTCTGCATTTTCATTATTTTTAGATTCAATTTCTAAAAAGGTTCCTAAATTTTCTACTTCTTGAATAAATGCAATATATTCTTCATTTTCATACTTGGAATTTTTATCTATCATTCTTAAAAAACTTTTATATCCTAAACATTCAAGTAAATCCTCTGCTTTTCTTATATCATCAATTTTTAAAGTTCTTTTTTCTGTTTCTATCTCAAGTCCTTCATTATTATATTTTCTTTTTTTACAGATAATTTCTTTTTCTTCTTCATTAACATACCTTAGTATTAATGTATCTTTTATTCTACCATCTACTTCTGCAAACTGCCCCGTATCCTTATTATACAAATAAATATCGTCTAAAATAAAATCTTCAACAAATTTAAAATTATTATCTTCCAATGCTTTTTTTACATCAGAAATATTACTATAAATTTGACAAGTAACTTCTATATTATTCATAATTCCGCTTACCTCATAATATATTTTAATACTTTTATATTACCACACTCATATATTTTTTTCAACTTTTTAATTTACTAAATTTTATTGGATTTTAGATTTAACCTGACGTATTACTACACAAAATTGCAATTGCAACTAAAGTTGACAAATTGACAATATAAGTTGCTTGAACTTTAAAATTAAAAAATATATAATAAAAAAATGGGGGTGATACAAATGAAAATAAATGAAAAACTGATAAGTTTAAGAAAAGAAAAAGGATGGTCTCAAGAAAAACTTGCTAACAAATTGGATATTTCGAGGCAAGCAATTTCCAAGTGGGAATTAGGAGAAAGTGTTCCAGATACCAATAATATGATGCAACTTAGTAAATTATATGGAAAAAGTATTGATGATTTATTAGATAATACATCTATAACCCAAAAGATAAAATTAAAGAATGTTCTTAAAATACTAGGACTTTTACTTATTTTAATATTTATTATTTACATGATTATTAGTATTTTTAAGTACAATGCTATAAATGAAATTAATAAAAAATTTGCTAGTTATGATGTATTAACTAATTATAAGTTCTCTGTTTCAGAATTTACAATGAATCAAGAAAATATTATAGACCAAAAAGATACTGAAGTTTATTACAAAGATGGTATTTTAAAGAAGATATTTACTTCAGAAAATACAGTATCAATTTTATATACTAATTTCAACACAGGTGAAAGTTATATCATAAATGAAATTGCAAAAGAATTAACTAATCTAAACGTTTCAAAATTACCTGATACTAGGCGGGCAAGATATTAGTATGTTAAATCTTTCTGTAGTATATTGTAATGATAATATTTTCCAAAAAATATTATTAGCACTATCTCCAAAACTTAGAATAAATTCTCAAAATGATACTTATATCATTAAATATGAAAACCATACAATATGGATAAATAAAGATACTGGTTTACCTGATAAAACTGTTAGTATCGATGAAGAAACCCAGACAGAACATAGAAATATATATAAATTTGAACTAGATAAAACATCTAATGATGATGTATTGGGAATAAATAAAAATGAATATGCTATAACTGAGTATTAGACCAATTTTTAGAAAAAGCCTATGTTTCCATAGGCTTTTAGCAAGAGTTCTAATTAATCTATTATTTATTTGCTACAAAAATGAATCTCTTACTTATTGTTACGAAAAACTTTGAATCTTAATCAGTCATAGACTGTACCCATGATAGTCATATTGGATCCGCCTGTTCCTTCACAGTAGAAACGGTAATATCCCGGGTCAGCAAACGCAATCCACAAATTGTCTTTGTCAGTTCCTACACCTATTAGATTTATATTAGTTATATTATTTTTTGAATCTAGCCCTAACAAAAAAAATGTTCTTGTGTTGCATCTTTTATCTCTTGTATTTCTTGTAATTTAAATACATCTGATGTCTGATTTATTTTTCTTCTTTTTACATTTTCCATTGGCTTTTTCTAGATATCTATTACTAACGCCATATTTCTTCCTTTCTTTTTTATACAAAAAAGATGCTTAAAAAATTACATCTTTTAAATAAAATCTAAAATATAAAGTTCTCAATTTTACTATTCTATTTTTAGATCATCTATTCCAAATTCAATATCATACTTCATCTCTCTAGTACCATGAACTCTTCCCTTTTCAAATCGTTCGGTTTTTCTTATGAATGTATGTGTCTGTTTAAAGCCTATCATTCATCTTATCAAAACTAACGTAGCAACTGAAGTTTGCCCAATTGTTGGTTCTGAAAAACAATCAGAAGAATTGGTTAATTACTTACTTTCTGGATTTGAAAGTGATCCT
>CAJFRV010000056.1:2766-7977 GCA_904419495.1 uncultured Clostridia bacterium
AGAATTGTCAATGAAGGTAGTGGTGGATTAATTTGTATTATTCTTTAAAATTTTAATCTACGAATCCAAATATACTAAAAACTATATCTAAAATATAATGCAAAACCGAGGGAAACGTTTCCCTCGGTATTAATATGTTTTTTAGAAAGTTTTTTTCTTAACTATTACTTTAACTAATAAAAGGGTTACTTTCCCTTTTTTATCAGGTTCAGAAAGTTGAAGTGAATCAGCATTGTATTTCTTTAAAATTTTTAAATTGCCTTTTTTATTCCGTTTGGCTAAAAATACTCTTCCTTTTTTTTCATGTACTTCGTAATATTCTTTTCCTTCAATCGTTCCAATCGGTGTAATCCTGTAATTGGCTTCCTGTTCCTTTTTAATCACTTTCATTTCTTATTTTTACTCCTCTCTTTCCGCCAAATTTGGCTAAAAAAACTTGTTTGCAGTTCCTATGGATTTTATTATATCATAAGCTTATTCCTTTTTCAATTTTATAACCTACAAATTTTATTAGCTTTTATATTAAAATATTTTTACCATCTTTTCTATCGTTTGTAATGCAATATTTACATTCATATATTCCTCATACATCTTTTTTGTTACATTATTAGGAATACCAAATGCCGTGGCATAAGCCAAATATTTGTCCCATAACACGACCTCTTGTAAATCTCTTTGTCTCATAATACTGTATTCTACAAGATATTTTTTTAATTGTAAAACTTTTTTTCTTTCCTCTTTACCTTTTGAAGTAAAAAATTGCCTTTTGGTCATAAATAAGAATGCAACATCTAATATAATAATAACTGCAAATACTATATTCCATATTGGCGCTTTACTCATATTCCATAATAGTCCAGCAACAATCATGATAACACTTGTAATTATTAACATTTTTAATTTTGCACTTTTACGTGTATGATTTATAGTTTCTATTTTTTCAATAAGCGTTTTATTTTGCTTACTTACTATTAATAAAATTAATATCATAATACATATTAAAGGAATTTTTGTTTCTATCAATGATATTAATCCAGATACTGTAATAAAAACTATAAATATATTTATACTTATAATTCCTCTCAACACATCCATACATCTTTTTTTCTCTTTACTCAAAATTCCTTTAGCTACCAGTTCTTCTATAATATCATTTTTTATTTCTCCAATATTGATATATATATCTTTTGTTTTTGTATTTATTTTTATAAACATATCTTTAAATTCTGAAAAATATATACTATTCTTTTCTTTAAATAGCAAATTCACTACTTCGTGCTCATATATTGTAAGATTATTTCTATTTAATAATCTAATTGATTCATTATTAATAACTTCAATATTTCCTCTTGTCACTAAATCCACAACAACTGTCATGATAAGTTCTTTGATGCCTATTTTCCCATCATTAATTGTTTCTGCTAATACTGGTGATACTAACCCTTCAAAATCTCTTTTGACTTCATGTACCTTTGGTTTTCTATCTGCAAAAATAAAATAAATTATATAGGAAACAGTTGTTATAATAGAAGTAATCCAGAAAATTGGAACATATTTATTTTCTTTTTTAAATTCTTCTTTTTCTATTTCATTTTGCAATTCATAACTCTCATTTTGAACTTCTCCTACATTTGTTACAGAATTATCAAACATAACAACGATTTCATTATTTTTCATGAAACTTGCTTTTTTTATATGTAATGTATATTCTGTATCTGAAATTTTGTCAATTACAATATTTCTATTCCATCTCTTATTTTCTACTTCAAAAATCTTACTTGGTTTATTAAAATGAATTGTAATATCTATATTTTTTGCATAATCTATATTTGGAGGGCATAAAGTCAATTTTAAGCAGGATAAGTCTGTATATTTCTTTATATAGTTCTCTCCTAATATATAATTTACTTTTATATTTTTTGTCATATTTTGCCCTGTTGTATTTCTTATTTCATAATCTCTATATACATAATTTTTATATGACTCTTCTTTATTATCTACACTTATGCTTTTTATCATATTTTCATGTTTCACATCTATCATGTTTTGAAGATTAAGAGACATTGCGTCATCCGACATCTTTAGGTTAATATCTTCTTTCACTTCAATATTTTCTTCATCAATATCTATGACTACTTTTTTATTTTCAACTGTATTTCCTGACTGGTCCTTAAACATCACAATATAAAATGGTAAGATTAGTACAACTAAAATAATTGCTATATTAATTATTATTTTTATAACAGATTTTTTCATATTCCCTCTTATTTCACTATTTCAAACTTTTTCTTCTTAATTGTCCACAAGCAGCATCAATATCAGATCCTAACTCTCTTCTGATAGTTGCTACAATTCCATGTTCATTTAAATAATCTCTAAATTTCATAATATTTTCATTTGGACTTTTTGTATAAGCTCCATTTTCTATTTTATTAATTGGTATTAAATTCACATGACAAAGCATTCCTTTTAATAAATTTACTAGTCTCTTTGCATCCTCTAAATTGTCATTATTTTCTTTTGCTAAAGCATATTCAAAAGAAATTCTTCTATGTGTCTTTTCTATATAGTCCTTACATGCTTGCAATAATTGCTCTACAGGATATGTTTGATTTACTGGCATCATTTGGTTTCTTTGTTCATTGTTTGTTGCATGTAAAGAAATGGATAATGTGCATTGTATATTTTCTTCCGCTAATTGATAAATCTTTGGTACTAATCCACTCGTAGATATACTGATATGTCTAGCTCCAATATTTAATCCCTTTGGATGGTTAATAATACGAATTGCTTTTACCACATTATCATAATTATCCAATGGTTCTCCTATTCCCATAAATACAATATTTGAAATTTTTACATCAGCCTCTCTCTCCACGGCCATAATTTGTTCAACAATTTCTCCACTTGTTAAATTTCTGACAAATGGGATACCTGTTGATGCACAAAATTTACAACCCATTTTACAGCCTATTTGTGAAGATACGCATATGCTATATCCATGATGATACTCCATTAATACAGTTTCAATGGCATTTCCATCTAATACATCAAATAAATACTTTCTTGTTCCGTCTGATGCCACTTGTTTTTTTAATATTTTGAATTCCTTAATTTCATAAATTTGTTTTAATTTTTCTCTTAATTCTAATGATAGATTAGTCATCTCCTCAAAATCAGATACTCTCGTTTCATAAATCCATTTATAAATTTGTTCTGCTCGAAATGGCTTTTCTCCTATTTCTTTTAGTTCTTCTTTTAATTCATCCAAACTATAGTCCTTAATATTTTTCATTTTTCTTCCTTTCATTGATTTTATTAATCATATTTATTAGTTCAAATATTGTATATTTTGCTTTTCTGGCAATTCATATATATCTAATCTGTCTCCATGTATATTACTTTTCTTTAATGTTACTGCTTGTATTTGATTATTATAATATGTCTTAAAATAATAAATACCTTTACTTGCATTGATACATGAAGAATAAGTTGTCATATCATATTTATTTTCTTTTGTGATAACACTTCCTTTTATCATAGAAACAGAATCTAATATATGAAAAAATTGAGAAATAGAACTTTCTTCATCTTCATCAGTTATTGAATTAAACTTATAAAATGCTGCTCTCACAAATCTTGCAGTTGGTGTTACATCTCCCGGTAGTCCTATCATTCCCATACCTTGTCCATATGATTGTAGAGGTATTTGTTTTGAAAATGCATTAGTAGGCTGTTGGGCTGATATATGCATATAGTTGTTCATATTCATATCATGATAATCAAAAGTAGGATTATTCGTTAGTACACCATATGGATTATGATATATCTTTAATCCATCCTTTGTTTGCTCCAAAACAATAGATTCTTTTTCATCACTTACCATCCAATGTAAATCTGTAACTGGTAACTCCTCAGAAAACGCTTGATCTGTTATATTTATTTTCTCTAATTTTTGTTTTAATTCTCTAATACTTGCAAAATTTCCTAAACACCATGGAATTAATTCAAATGAAGCTATATTCATATATCCTTCTTTTTCTTTATAATATACAGCATTTCCCGGAAAATATAAGCCAGCCATGCATAATCCCTTTTCATTAGTAGCATCAGCATATAGTGGATAATTATCTACTACTGTTGCCATTCCAATAATTGCATATTTTGTTTTCATTTTAGTTTTATTTCTCAAAAAGAACTCATAATTTTGTGGTGTAATCACTATCTTTTCTCCAAAACGATATTCTAAATCTAAATTCCTTCCGAAATAAAAATCTTTTGTCTTAAAACTAATACAAGTACACATTTTATCACCTTTTCATATAAATTTAAAGTCCCTTTATTTCTTTTGGGATGACTATATTTTTAGGTCTATTTACTCTTAATAATTGTTCATAATGTTCAATGATTTCATAATCTTTTCCATAAAAAAACATCAGAAGACTTCTTCTTATTTTATCAAATTTTGTTTGTTTTATTACAATTAATCCTGTTTCCATTTTTTTATGTGACATAAAATCACCAACCTCTTCTGTCCAATTGGGGACGTTTCTTTTTGGGACATTTTTATGTAAAGCTAGTTAAATACATTCTAAATACTAATAATATATAAAATTAAAATATAAAATGATTGTTAAAGTTATAATTATAACTTTACATAAAAATGTCCCAAAAAGAAACGTCCCCAATTGGACAATTTATCTTAACAGCATTATATCATTATCATCATTTATACACAAGAAAAACTTTTTTTAATTTTTTTGATATTTACTATTACATCGATTTTCCAAATATGGTATAATGTATAAGTATGTAAACGTGTAGCTTTAATGGCGTAAATCCAGTTTAGCTACACGTTATTTTTTTGCTTTCTAAAACAACTATAACTAACTTAAAAATTGAAGATATTGTTCTTGTAAAGCAATATGATTATTTGAAAGGAGGATTGTTATGCCAACAAACAAAAAAGAAGGTCTTATTTTTTGAATTAGTATGTGTTTTATTATGGTATTTTTTATGGGACTTTTAAATATTTCTATTCATCTAGGTGGATTTAATTTAAACTCTATAAAAACTGCTATTATTGCTTTTCCTGTAACTTTTATCATTGCTTTTATTTTAGAAAATGTAGTTATCGGAAAAATTAATCATATGTTATTAGAAAAATTTGTTGATAAATCTGATAGTAAAAATGCATACATTTTATTTAAT
>CAJFRV010000057.1 GCA_904419495.1 uncultured Clostridia bacterium
TTGCATTGCATCATAATCTTCATCACTACTATTTACCCAGTATTTCATTAAATTTATACTATCCATATTTTCTCCTCTCTTTCATAAAATATTATAACATTAATTTAAAAACTTTACTACTATTTATTCAATATTTCAATCCTTTTCTTAATAAACTTAATATCTCCATAAGATAATTATACGAATATCTATCTAATGTAACTTGGCTATTACTATATTCTTTATAATCATTTTTATGGTTAAATATAGCATTATACATTTCTAAAAGTTGTTTCTTAAAACTTTCCTCTGAAACCTTTCCTTCTTTATCTTTATTCATATAATAGTTTAATCCTTCTTTTCCTACATCTAATTTATTAATGCTTTCAAAAAATTTATCATAACCATTCCCATTTATAATATCTATGTATAATTTTAAATCAATTACTTTGATACCTAGTAATATTGGTAGAAAGAAAATTTTAATTAATTCTTTACCATTTTCCTCTCCAAATCTATAACGTGTAGACGTATTTGAAAATTCCTCTACTACTTTTAATAATTGATAATATCTTATACAATCCCTCATTGTAAAATGATAGATATTAATAAATTCAAAAACAATTTCATTAAACCAATATGAGTTTTTTTCCATTCCTAAAAACTTCATAAAATTAGTTATATCTATTTGAGGTAAATCTACTGATAAATCACAAAACTTATTAAGATATCTATGTGAATCAAAATCTTGCCCATAATAATTAGAAATAGTATTTGTTAATTCTTTTATATTTACTGAAAATATAAATATTATATTTTCGTGGTCAAAAAAATGTTTAATTCTTTCTAATAATTTTATCGCATAAATTGGATTGCATCTATCTAATTCATCAACAAATACTACTAATTTGTCTCCATGTTCAGCCAATAGGTTATCTAATAATGTATTAAGAGTATCTTTTAAATTCTCCATCGTAGTAATTTCTGGTATTATGTCTTTTCCCTTAAATGTATCAACTAATTCTTTAACACTACCATTTGACCAAATGTTAAACACATCTAATACACTTGCAATTTTATCAATAACCTCTGTAGATTCTTTTTTATAATCTTTTAAAATATTATGTTCTTTTATTATATTAAATATAATTGAGTTTATAGGATCAATATGAGAATCATTGCTCCATGCATTATAATATATTGGTACAAAATTTTTCGCTAATTTTAAATCTTTGAATTCATTACTCTTTAAGATTCTTTCTATTTGTGGTTTTAATTCTTCTACTTCACTATTTATATATTGATTATAATAGGTTAATAGTATGTATATTTGCTTTACAAAAAAGGTTTTTCCAGTTCCCCAGTCCCCATTTATAAAAATAGTAAAATTATCATCTATGTTATCCAACATTTCTAAAAATGTACTTATATATTGATTTCTTCCTATAGCATTTTTTTCTAACATCTTTATTACATTTTCTGTTGTAGGTTTTATTTCTATTTTGTTCAATAATTTTTCCTCCTTTTTCATTTCTGCAACCATTAGTTGCACAAATTTGTGTTATTTATTTTCCATCATCCAATTATACAATTTTTCTTCTTCCAATTTTCCTTGTTTAAATAATTTAATTCTAGCTTGTGCCTCTTTTTTCCATTTATCAAAATCTTTTTTCAATTGTTTATTTTCTTTATTTCTTGAAACTATCATAATTTTCTTTTGATAACTTCTTCTATATTCTAATAATGCAGGGATACTCTCTAAATTCTTTTTATATGTTAAACTTGCCCCTTTTTCTTTACAAGTTTTACCCTTTTCATCTGGAAATTCGCAATAAATTTCATCTTGTCTTGAGGTTGGTATGAAGTATTTACCACAACTCTGACATTCTTTAATTGGCAAATTTTCTGCTTGTACTATTTCCTCTAAAATTAGAAATAAAATATTACTTAATTTTTCACTTGTATAAATATGATGTTTTTTTATAGATATTTTATTATCTTCTAATTTTTGTGCTAAACTCTCATAGGTTTCACCACTATAATTATGATCTTTTTGTGCATAATTATCTAAAAATACTTCTATTTTATTTGAATATCTATATATATCACTTTTATGTGTAATTATATTTGCTATAAATTTTGAATTTGCACTACAATCTTTTAATTCTTCTTCTCCATGAAGATTATATATTTGATCTACACATTTTTTAAAGTTATGTTGGATTTCTAGCAATTCTCCATAACTGTTTTCATAAGTCATTTTCATTGCTTGTAACATTTTCTTTTCTGATGAGTATGTTGTTTCTAATTCCTTATATGGTACATATTCCTTTAATAACTCAAAACCATAAGCATAGAAAAAAGTTTTATATGCTTTATCAAATGTAGAAAAATCAGCATTTAAAAATTGTAATAACATCATCCCAAAACTTTCTACATAAGGGAAATTTATAACTGCTGGATATTTTAAACCATCAAATTTTTCTTTTTTCATATATATTTTTAATGTTCTGTTGTCATTATCCATATTAAAATTAGTATTATGCATATACAAAGGTGTTGCATAATATTCTTCTTTTTTATCTTTATTAAACCAAATATAAAAACCTTCAAAAAACTTATTTTGTGGTAATTCTTTCATTTTGGTTTACCCCTTTCAAATATTTTTGTGAGAAATTATAAAAATATTTAATAATTGTATTGACAACTATAAAACTAGATAGTATAATAACAATATATAATATCTTTTATGTGTTTCTCACAATATAATAATACAACAGATATTATAAAATGTCAATAGGAGAATTGTGTTTGAAAATTAGCAAACAAAAAATCAACCAAAGGAGGTTTAAGAATTTGGAAAATAAGAACAAGATTTTAGACTTGTATTATAATCAACATTTAAAACAAACTGAAATATCAAAAATTGTAGGAATTACAACTCAATATGTTTCAAAAGTTGTACGAGCAGATAAAAGAAATAAACAAGAAAAAGAAAATCGTAAAAAGGAGAATATGAAAAAAAGGAAAGTTTATTTACAAGAGTATTTTAAAACTTATGATAGACCAAAGAAAAATGATAATAGTTATGAGCAAATGTTAGCACAGCAAAGACAAGATGCAATAGAATTATCATATAGTTGCAATAATATATCTGATTATGCTTTTGCTAAATATAATCCTAGTATTTATCATACTAATAGAAAAGGTAATCTAATTATAGATAGAAAAATAAATGTTGGTTCTGATATACCAAAAATGATAAATATGAATTTAAAAGTTCCAACACAAAAATATAAACATAGATGTAATTATAGTTATTAATAAGGCTTTATTATTTAATCGATAATAAGTCTTTTTTTGTTATAAATTTTAAGAAAGGAGGACCAACAATATGGGTAGTATTAAAGAAAATTATGAAATGATGTTTACTTCATATCCAGATTTAGTAGACATCACTCAATTAAAAGAAATGTTAGGTATTGGTATTACTCTTACTTATAGATTAGTGAGAAACAATACAATTCAAGCATTAAAAGTTGGTAGACAATATAAAATACCAAAAAGAAATATTATTAGCTATTTAACAAATCAAAAGGAAATATGACTAGAATTTAATTTGCTTTCATGGTATTATGATTACGATATCAATAAGTAGGTTAATTTTAGTTGTTATACAAAGAAAGGAGTATTTATGAATATAACAGCAAACCTATTTATTCAACATGGTTTATACTATGTTATTTTAAGTTATAGAGATAATAACAACAAAAGAAAACAAAAGTGGATTCCAACAGGAATATCAGAAAAAGGAAATAATAAAAGACTAGCAAACCAAAAATTAGATGAAATTAAACAAAATTATAAAGAGTATTTACCAGTAGAATGTTCTTTCGAAAAAAGTGAATCAGAAAAATATTTTGAAGTATATCTTAATGAATGGTTAGAATCTTATAAACACAAAATTGAAGAAAACACTTATTGTTCATACAAAACTGTTGTTACTAAAGTAACAGAATATTTTAAAGGAAAAAATATTAAATTGAAAGATTTAAAACCTGTTCATATACAAAAGTTTTATGACTCTTTATATAAAAAAGGATTAACTGGAAATACTATATTACATTATCATGCAAATATTAGAAAAGCCTTAGATAATGCTATGAAACTTGATATTATACCTAGTAACCCTGCTGATAAAATTGAAAGACCTAAAAAAGAACAATTTATTGGTAATTGCTATAATTTAGAAGAATTACAAATATTATTTGAAAAATCTAAAGGAGATCCACTAGAAATAGTAATATTACTTGCTAGTTTTTATGGTTTAAGAAGAAGTGAAGTTTTAGGTTTAAAATGGTCTGCATTTGATTTTATAAACAACACTATAACTATTAAGCATAAAGTTGTAGAAACTATTGTAGATGATAAAAGAACATTACTTTTAAAAGATAAAACTAAAAATAGTTCTAGTTATCGTTCATTACCATTGATATCTGAAATAAAAGAAAATTTGTTACTACACAAAAAGAAAATAGAAAATAATAAAAAACTTTGTGAAGATAGTTACAATAAAGAATATAAAGATTATATTTGTGTAGATAATACAGGTAAAATATTTAGACCAGAATATATTACAGACCATTTTTCTCTATTATTGAAAAAACAGAAATTAAGACATATTCGTTTTCATGATTTAAGACATTCCTGTGCTAGTTTATTATTAGCAAAGAATATCCCTATGAAAGCGATACAAGAATGGCTTGGTCATTCTACCTATTCTACTACTGCAAATCTATATACACATTTAGAAAGTAATACAAAAAATGTATCTGCAAATGTTTTAGCAAATGCAATTAGTTTTTAATAACTAATTAAAAATTTTTCATATTAAAAACTATATTTTGAAAATTTGAAATTTGATTTTAACGAATTTGTTTGACAATTTGTTTGACATTATAAAAAAATAACAACTTCCATTTTTCTGAAAGTCGCTATTTCACTTGGCTGGGCTGGCTAGATTCGAACTAGCGCATGCCAGAGTCAAAGTCTAGTTAAAAGTTTAAAAGGTTAGTTTTAACTAATCTTTTAAATTACAAAAATGTAAGAATATTGTAAGAATAAATAATAGCACTAAAAACAAAAAGTTGATATAATATATAAAATACTATTAAAAGTATTTAATTGAAATTGGGCAATAGTTAATAAAA
>CAJFRV010000058.1 GCA_904419495.1 uncultured Clostridia bacterium
TTTCGTTCAAAACAAATTATATACTTAGTGCTTTTGTTTTTCTATATTTTTTTAAAATTTTATTTCTATTTTTTCCCCAGATTATTTAACTCATATCATCAATTTTGGTACTTTATACAAAATTGTCCAATTGGGGACGTTTCTGTTTGGACATCTTTCTGTTTTTATATCATAAAATAGTATATATAATAAAAATTTATGAAAGACGAATGTGAATGAAATCATATTAGAAAAAATTAAGGTATCTAATAGGAGAATCTCAAACTTTGCTTTGAGAGGTGCCTATTAGATACCTTTAATTTTTCTTTATGATGTAATGTTAGCCGAGGAATGAAATAAATTTTTATTATATATACTATTTTCTATTAAATTATATTTAAAAATGTCCAAACAGAAACGTCCCCAATTGGACAATTTATTGAACATATGAATTTAGAGGTTTTACCCTATAATTTAGTTCTCCCATTTCTTCTGTTGGAACATAACCAGCTTTTGCATTTATAACGTCTGGTATCCTATTTACCACAGAAGCACATGTTAATTCAACTGTAGAAGGTCTGTTAATTACTAATGTCGTATTTGGTTCTCCTTCGATTGTCCACTCATTTTTATCAAAGTCTTCTTTTGAATATACTTTTCCTATACATTGTGTTTCAAGTGTAATTCCTTCTTCTGTTTCAGTTGTAACAACTGCACTCATTCCTGTTGCCATTCCAGCTTTTACAGTCATTCCCAATGTTGTAGAATCAATATCTTCTTTATAAGTTTGTGGCACTGTTTTTTGAGTTTGAGATTTAACTGTTAATCCTAATTTTGCACATAACCATCCATTTACATTCCACATATAAGATGGTAAATATTCTCCTTTATTAATCATAGCTTGTCTTTCTTCATTTGAAATCCTATCTACTGAAGCCACTTGTTTATCAAATTCTTCTAATGTTAGACCTGCGCCATGTGCCTTTGCTAAAGCAATTCCATAATCTTCAACATTATAACTTGAACTTCCTTTTATTTTTGTAATTTTATGTGTAGAACCTGCCATACTAGATATTAATTGGCCCCAATATATATCTTGGTATCCACTTCCTGTTATTGTACAATTTGTACTTTTTGCCATTTCATTTAATGCATTTGTTACTGTTGGATTAGAATTAGCTGGATAAAATGCTTCCTCACATGTTGTTATCGCATTAACTCCTAATTTAGCACATAACATTAATGCTTCTTCAACGTCAGCAATTAAACTCATTGTTGTTACAATAACAATATCTGGCTTTACTTCTTTTATCATATTTTCAGCCTCTTTAACTCCTACAACTTTGATTCCTTTATTTTCACATCCCATGATTTCTCCAATATCTTTTCCTATAACTGCAGGATTTACATCAATTGCACCTACAATTTCTGCTCCTTTTTCATACACATATCGCATTGTATATATGCTCATCTTTCCAGTACCATATTGTACTACCCTAATTTTTCTATCCAAGAAAATCACTCCTTCCTATTACATAAATTATATACTTAAATCCATATAATTATACAGTAAAAAAGAAAATTAAGAACAAAATTCACTAATTAAATTTGCACATCGCTTTGAGGCTAATTTCAAATTTTCGTCAAATGTTGTTTCATTGCTTCCGTTTGGAATATCTGAAATACATCTAAGACTCATAAAAGGAATATCATCTAAATAGCAAACTTGTGCAACAGCTGCACATTCCATATCTACTACATCTGCATTAAATTTTGCATTAATTTTATTTTTCATCTCAATTTGTGTGCAGAATATATCTCCAGATGCTACAATTCCTATTTTTATATGATACATTCTTTCATCCATATTTTTCATCATATTTTCAAATGCTGATACTAAACCTCTATCACATATAATCTTATCTCCTACTCCTGTAATATATCCTTTACTATGTCCAAAAGCTGTTATATCAAAGTCATGCTGTATAACATGTTTTGCAATTACAACATCACCTATATCTAACAGATAGTTAATTGCCCCCGCGGCTCCTGCATTTATAACAAATTCTATATCAAAATTATCTAGCAATATCTGTGTTGTTCTGGCAGCATTTACTTTTCCAATTCCACTCTTAATTAACACACAATTTCTCTTCTGTATTTTTCCTGTTATAAATCTTAAATTGTATATCTGTTTTACTTCTGTATCTGTCATTAAATCTAATATCTCTTGTCTTTCTTCATCCATTGCTACAATTATGCCAATATACCTCATTTGATATTCCTCCTTTCTTTTTTATTTCCTACTGACATTATAGTATACTTTTTTATTTTTTTCTACCTAAAATAAAAAAATCCTGCTTATTATAAAAAAAATAGAATATCATTAAAACCAATGACATTCTATTTGAAATTTCTATTGAAACTAATTATTTTAATTCAACAACTGCTCCAACTTCTGCAAATTTAGCTTTTAATTCTTCTGCTTCTTCTTTAGAAACACCTTCTTTAACTGTTTTTGGTGCTCCATCAACTAAATCTTTAGCTTCTTTTAATCCTAATCCTGTAGCGTCTCTAACAACTTTGATAACTTTTATTTTTTGATCTCCAGCTTCTGCTAAAACAACATCATAAGATGATTTTTCAGCTGCTGCTTCTCCTCCAGCTACTGCTCCAGCTGCTGGTGCAGCTGCTGCTACTGCAGATACTCCATATTTTTCTTCTATAGCTTTTACTAAATCAGCTAATTCAACATACTCTTATTTCAAATAATTTATTAAGCCTCAGCTGGTGCTTCTGCACTTTCAGCTCCTGCTTCTTTTTTTATTCTTACTTGATCAAGTGCAACTGCAACTTTTGAAATATTTCCAAGTAAAGCTCCAGCAAGCATTGATAATAATGTTTCTCTTGATGGTAATTTTGCTAATGTAATGATTTCTTCTGCTGTCATTACTTTACCTTCAATAACACCACCTTTGATTTTATAGTAATCATTATCTTTGCTAAATTTGTAAATTGCTTTTGCTGGTTCTAAGTAATCTTCATTACTCATAATAACTGCTGTTGGTCCTACTAGTTTATCGTCTAAACCTTCGATTCCACATTCAGCTAATGCTCTTCTTGTGATATTATTTTTTATAACTGTATATTTTGCATTTACATCTCTTAAATCTGTTCTTAAGTTTGTTACATCTGTTACATTGATTCCTCTGTAATCTGTTAAAAGTATAATTTTAGCTTCTTTCATTTCTGCTGCTAATTTTGATACTTCTTCTTTCTTTTGATTTAGTATTTTTTCACTTGCCATTTATTTTCACCTCCCATTAGATTATTTATATTATAAAAATAAGGACCTGACCCGACATAGCAATCAAAGATTGCAGTCGGGTACCCCAGAGCCTTGTTGTCCTTGACAATAAATAACACACTTTATATCCATACCGAGGATATAAAGCGTGCATATACTTGATATATATACTTCTTTATCATAACCTCGGTAGGACTTATATTGCCTACTGTCTTTGGCTAACAATTCTATTTTTGGTTAATAAATAAGCTTGGTCCCATTGTTTTAGCGATTGCTACACTTCTAATGTATTGACCTTTTGCTGCTGCTGGCTTTGCTTTAATAATTGCATTCATAACAGTTTCGTAGTTTTCAGCTAATTTTTCTGCACCAAATGAAACTTTTCCAAATCCTAAGTGAATAATGTTTGTTTTATCTAGTCTATATTCTACTTTTCCTGATTTAATTTCATTAATTGCTTTTGTTACATCCATTGTAACTGTTCCTGATTTAGGGTTTGGCATTAATCCTTTTGGTCCTAATACCTTTCCTAATCTTCCTACAACACCCATCATATCTGGAGTTGCAACAACTACATCATAATCAAACCAGTTTTCATTTTGGATTTTTGGTATTAATTCTTCTGCTCCAACATAATCGGCACCTGCTTTTTGAGCTTCTTCTGCTTTTGGTCCTTTTGCAAATACTAATACTTTTTGTGTTTTACCTGTACCATTTGGAAGTACTACTGTACCTCTTACTTGTTGGTCAGCATGTTTTGAATCAACACCTAATTTAACATGTAATTCAACTGTTTCATCAAATTTTGCTTTTGGCATTTTTTCAATGATATCTAATGCTTCTTTGATATCATATTCTTTTGTTCTGTCAACTAATTTTACACTTTCTGCATATCTTTTTGACATTTTCATTTTTTAACCTCCTTTGGTATTAACGAGCTATGCTCTCCCAATTAATTTATTTTATTATTATATTTTAAACCTTTATCTTTTTAAACAAATCAAAAGTAGTAAGATTTGCATTTTTGTCTAATTGGTTCAAGCCAAAGGTGTACGTCTGTACATCGAGGTTTGGAACAATTAACAAAAATGTGAAGATTGCTGCTTTTCATTTGTTTTAGTCTGTAACAACAACACCCATAGATCTAGCAGTACCTTCTACCATACTCATAGCTGTTTCTAATGATGCAGCATTTAAATCTGGCATTTTTTGTTCAGCAATTTCTTTTACTTGTGCTTTTGTTATTTTTGCAACTTTTTCTTTATTTGGTTTTCCTGAACCTTTTTGAATTTTAATTGCTTTTTTGATTAAAACTGCAACTGGTGGTACTTTTGTTATAAAATCAAAAGATTTATCTTTGTATACTGTTATAACAACTGGTATGATCATTCCCGGTTGGTTTGCAGTTCTATCATTAAATTCTTTAACAAATTGCATAATATTAACACCACTTGAACCTAAAGCTGGTCCTACTGGTGGAGCTGGTGTTGCTTTTCCTGCTTCAATTTGTAATTTAATAATATTTGTAACTTCTTTTTCTGCCATTGTAATGGCACCTCCTTTTATATTATTGTCAGGGGACACATATTAACTTTGGGTCATTTCCACTTAGGTTAAGATATGCCCCTCCCCTTGTGATTAATTTATGACCTTTGATAAAGTTCTATCCTCTTTATTCTTTTATTTTATTTTTTGAACTTGAGAAAATTCTAACTCTACTGGTGTTTCTCTACCAAACATAGAAACTAAAACTTTCACTTTATGTTTTTCTTTATTAATTTCTTTTACTGTACCCGTAAATCCTTCAAAAGGACCATTCATTACTTGTACTTGTTCATCAATATCGTAATCTACATTTATAGAAACATCTTCAAATCCCATATTACGAATTTCTTCTTCAGTTAATGGGATTGGATCTGTTCCTGACCCTACAAATCCTGTAACTCCTCTTGTATTTCTTACAATATACCAAGATTGTTCTGTTACAATCATTTTTACTAATACATATCCCGGAAAAACTTTTTTAAGATTTACTTTTCTTTTTCCATCTTTTATTTCTATTTGCTCTTCCATAGGAACAACAATATCAAAAAAATAATCTTCAAGTTCTCTATTTTTTATTGTTTTTTCCAAATCTTTTTTTACTTTATTCTCATACCCAGAATATGTATGTACAACATACCATCTAGGTCTCATATCATAATCTTTTTGAGACATGTATAAAAGCCTCCTTAATAAAACTTATTGTGCATTATTTTCACTACTATTTTGATTTTCTTCTACTGTTTCATTTGATGTATTTTCAGTATTTGATGTATTTTCATTTTCTGTAGTTTCGTTTGTTGTTTCATTCATTGTTGTATTATCATCCGCACTATTTGTAGATTCTATTGTTTGAATAGACTCTTTTATTTTATCTACTCCATATTTATTCAATGATTCAAAAGCAAAGTCTAATACAAAAACAATAACTGCTGTAATTAATACAATTGTAATAACAGCTATTGTATTATTTAATAGTTGTTTTGGTGTTGGCCAAATAACTTTTTTTAATTCTGCTTTTAAACTTTTAAAAAAACTTTTTTTGTTTTTGCTTTCTTTACCTTCTTTATTCGTAACCTTCACTTCTTTTTTAGCCATTTTATATCCTCCTTAAAATAGCTTGTACTATTTCGTTTCTTTATGTGTTGTACGTTTTTTACAGAATTTGCAATATTTAACGATTTCTAATCTATCTGTATTATTTCTCTTATTTTTTGTTGTTGTATAATTTCTTCTTTTACATTCTGTACATTCCAATGTTATATTTTCTCTTGGACCTTTTGCTGCCATTTACATACACCTCCGAATTTTACATTACTTTTTTAAACGATGTGAACGTATGTCCGTAATATACATACGCTTAAATATTTTACCACCTTTTCCTTGATATGTCAATGAATTTTTCCAGTTTTTTAAAGATTTTTTTGAAAGTTCTTCAATTATTATTCAAATTGAAATTTAAGAAAGAAAAAGAAGAAAAAAATTTTTTCTTCCCCTTCCATATCTATCTTTTCTTTCTGTTTTTTTTCTTTTTTTGAACGGAAAATCCAAATTTTCCAAGTTTCTTCCCCAATGCATAATAATGACCATTTGCATATGCGATCAAATCACATTTAGAAATATCAAAAGCGCCTTTTTCATCTATATATTGCTTATCTGCATTAATTGCCAAGACATCTGCTATAAATACATGATGTGTTCCCAATTCTTTAATTTCTTTTACTTTACATTCTACTGAAACTGGACTTTCCTTGATCATTGGACATTGTATAAAATTTGCTTTCTCCTTTGTTAAATGCATTTCTTTAAATTTGTCTACTTTACTACCTGTTTTTACTCCACACCAATCTGTTGCTCTTACTAGATTTTTATTTGTTAAATTTATGACAAATTCTCTTTGTTGTTTAATGAGATTATATGAGTATCTTGTGGGTCTAACAGAAATATATACTGTTGCTGGATCTGTATTTAAAATTCCTGTCCATGCTACTGTAATAATATTAGATTGTTCCATTGTTCCGCAACTTACCATAACTACTGGTAAAGGATATAGAAATGTTCCCGGTTTCCATGTTACTTTACTCATTTTTATCCTCCTAAATTATATAATTACCTCATAATTTTATAGAAATTATCTAGATTATAGCATACCAACATCAAAAAATCAAAAATTAGCATACTTTTGCAATATACTAATTTTTAACTTCCAAATTATAAAATTTATATTTGATACATAAAAAAAATCTAGCAACAACCTATCTTCCCAGCAGGGTAACCCACAAGTATTTTCGGCACATTTAGGCTTGACTTCTGTGTTCGGAATGGGAACAGGTATTACCCTAAATGTCATCGTCACTAGAAAATTATTGTATGCATAGCACACTCAAAAATACATAGATGAAAAATAAGTTTTAAGATCTTTTTTCTCTCTTTTTTTAAATTGTGGTTAAGCCCTCGATTTATTAGTATTGGTCAGCTTAATACATTACTGCACTTACACCTCCAACCTATCAACCACATAGTCTACGTGGAATCT
>CAJFRV010000059.1 GCA_904419495.1 uncultured Clostridia bacterium
TATGACAGATACAATGGGAAGAATGCACTCAGATGCACAATTTGCAGGAAGCTCATCAGTACCAGCACATGTTGAAATGATGGGATTAATCGGAATGGGTAATAACCCAATGGTTGGAGCATCAGTTGCAGTAGCAGTTGCAGTAGAAGAAGCAATGAAATAAACATATGTAATTTTAAATAATTCAAGATAAGAAGGTGAGCTAATATAGCCCACCTTCTTTTTCGAAAGTTAAAAGTTAAAACTTAAGAATTAGAAAAAACTAATTTAGACTCCATTCAATATGGAAAAAAGACTTGGAGAGTCTCTTTATAGTTGCATTAGCAATATGTGCAGGTATGACACAAGATTCTCCAATTTCGAGTTTCTCTAATGTGGATATTGTATTTTCAGGCAATCCACGATACCTGTGGAAATCATATAGAGATTGTATATGAAAGATAGTTATATATTCATCTCCGATATTTTCTAGTTCCTTTTCAAACTCTAACAGTTCTTTGTCTGAACTGTTTACAGGCATATAAGCTCTTCCATTAAATAAATATTTAGTCCGTCCATGTGGTCCATGTCTTAATTCAATAAGTAACATAGTTTTTTCCTCCTTATGCGAATTAATTTAATATATATTATAATATATTAGGAAGAATTAGTAAAGTGAAAGAATAAATTAAACTTAAGTTTTGAATTTTATCACAATCTATAGGAAATAATAATATAATAACATTGACAAATGTAATACAATGTAGTACAATAATTACAGAAGGGAGTTGATAGATATGACAATTTCAGTAAGATTAAATGAAGAAGATTCAAAATTAATAAAAGCATATGCAGATATGAACAATATTTCTTTATCTGATTTAATACGAAATGCTGTATTAGAAAAAATAGAAGACGAATATGACTTAAAATCTTATAATAAAGCAATAAAAGAATACAAGAAAAATCCTAAAACATACACAATGGATGAAGTAAAAAAGGAGTTGGGATTATAATGCAATATAAAGTAATATTTACAGAAAGGGCAAAGAAACAATTAAAAAAACTAGATAAACATATAGCAGCACTTATCATTGGATGGTTAGAAAAGAACATTCAAAATTGTGAAAACCCCAGACTTCATGGAAAAGGATTAGTAGAAAACAAGTCAGGACAATGGAGATATCGTATAGGAGATTATAGAGTTATATGTGAAATACAAGACAAAGAAATCATAGTGCTGGTATTGGAAGTAGGACATAGAAGAGAAATATATAATTGAAAGAGAACGTCAAAAGATGTTTTCTTTTTTTTGGTATAATTTTCTATTTATAACACATACTAAGATATATAACTGCTAAAAAATAAGGAGATAAGTTGTGAATAGAAGATATAGGAAGTTAAGACTAGAAAAAAGAAATCGACTTCTCGAGTTAGCATATATTGACCCAATAACAGGCTTAGGAAACTATAATGCATATCTAGAAAGAACAAAAGAAAAATTAGAGATAAATAGTAAAAAAACGATTATTATATTAGATATAGATAAATTTAAAACATTTAATAAGAAATATGGTCATATGAAAGGAAATGCATTATTAAAACGAGTAGGAGAAGAAATAAAACATGTAATCAGAAAAACAGATATTGTTTGTCGATTAGCTAATGATGTTTTTGGGATTTTTTTGGTAGGAGAAGTAGATGTAGAAAATGTAACAGAAAGATTAAATAGCAAGATATCACGAATTAACATAGGAGATATATGGTATAATTTGCGAATCTCTATGGGAGTCTATATATGTGATAAAAATGAAAAAGATGTACAGAGTATTATAGATAAAGCAATTATGGCACATGATAGTGTAAAAGGAAAATATCATGTGTCATATGGCGTATTCACAGAAGAATTTGAACAAAAAATGATAAGAGAAAGTGAAATAGAAAATATGATGGAAGAAGCAATTAAGAATAAAGAATTTGAAGTATATTATCAACCACAAATTAGTACAAAAACAGAAAAAATGGAAGGAGCAGAAGCTTTAGTTAGATGGAAAAAAGATGAAAATAGGATATCTCCAAGCGAGTTTATTCCTATATTTGAAAAAAATTATTTTATCAAAAAGTTAGATGAATATGTTTATGAAAGAGTTTGTGAGAATATACAAGAATTAAAAAAAGAATTTAAAGAGATTCCTAAAATTTCAGTAAATATATCAAAAGAAAGTTTAATAGATAGCAAGTTTCTTGAAAAATATGAAAAAATTATGAAGAAATATGATATAATGCCAGAAGAAATAGAATTGGAAATAACAGAACGAACAACAGTTAACAATGATATAGATATACAAAAGATATTGAATGAAGTAAAGCAAAAAGGATTTAGCATAGCAATAGATGATTTTGGAACAGGATATTCTTCATTAAATATGTTAGAAATAATGCCAATAGATACATTAAAGATAGATAAATCATTTATAGATAGAATAGACATAAGTGAAGAAAAAACAAATTTTATAGAAATTATTATGTTTATTACAAAAAAATTAAATCTAAAAACAGTCGCTGAAGGAGTAGAAACAATAGAACAGGTAAAATATTTAAAAAGATGGAATTGTGATTTGGTACAAGGATATGTATATCAAAAACCATTAAAATTTGAAGAATTAAAAAAATATATAAAAGGAGATAAAATGTAAAAATGATAAACGAATTTTATAAGAATTTTAAAGTAAGAGATTATATGAATGAAGAAATATTAAAAGTTGCACAGGCTAATGATGTTATAGATTGTTCTTTAGGAACAAATCCATTCATGAATGAAAATATCATAAAGGAGTGTGTAAAACAAAGCACATATGAAATTAATAAATATCCATCTATAGAATATGAAAAATTAAAAGAGCAATTACTGGAATTCTGGAATAAACAAATTGGGAAAACAATAGACAAAGAGAATATTGCTTTTGGGTCAGGAACTATGGGAATGCTTAGAAATATTAGTCAATTTTTAATAGATGAAGGAACAAACATATTAGGATGTGCACCTCAATTTCCAAGATTCATATCAGAAGTGGAATTGAGAAAAGGAATATATGAATGTGTTAACTTAAAAAAGGAAAACAATTATAAATTTATAGTAGATGACTTCTTAAATAAGATAAATGGTGCATATCAAGTTATATCTATAGAAAATCCGAATAATCCTACTGGACAAATAATAGATGTTCAAGATATTGAAAAAATTGTAAAAAAAGCAAAACAATATGATATTTTTGTTATTGTAGATGAAGCATATGGGGATTATATGCCTTTAGAAAATTCAGCAATAACATTAGTTGATAAATATAATAATCTAATCGCACTAAGAAGTGCATCAAAATATTTTGGACTACCAAATCATAGAATAGGTTACTTATTTGCGGATAAAGAAATTGTAAAAATATATAATGAAATTTCTTTACCATTTCCATTTTCAGATTTATCAGCAAGCATATTTACCAAAATTTTAAAACGTTATGAGGAATTGGAAGAAACCAAACTAAAAACGATGACAGTAAATGAAAAAATATATAAAGCACTAAAAGCAGAAGATTATATCTACACAAGTCTTGAAACACCAATTTTTACAATAAGAACAGATAAATATGAGAACTTAACGAAAAAATTAAGTGAAAAGGGAATGATTGCAGAAAGCTGTGGCTATTTTATAAATTTAGATGATCATTATGCAAGGATAAGAATACATAAAGATTATGAAAAAATCATAAAAATACTTTTAGAAGTATTGTAAATATAATTTGATGAAAACTCCTGTAATTGAGGTGAATAAAGGCAAAAACAGAAAGCGAACAAAAATTTTATATTTTTTTGTAAAAAGTATTGACAAAGTGAAAAATAAAATATAAAATAAGAACAACAAAAGCGAACAATAATTTGTAAAACAAAAATTCAAGAATAGGAGTGATATTTATGTATAAAGTAAAAAGACAAATTCGCGTAAAAGACAGTATAAATACTACATTAGAAAGACATCCAGTACCAGTTTTAGGAATTGATTATAAAGTAAAAATTGTGTACAAAAATGTAAGAGTACCAGAATTAAATGTAGAAAATAAATTAATAAAAATATCACTTCCTAATCGCTATAAAAAAGACAACAATCAAGAGATTTTAGATTTAGCAATTGATAAAATGTATGAACAAATAGCAAAAGTAGAAGTGGAAAGAGCAATGGAAAAAACAAGAATCATGTTAGGATTTGCACCTGAAGATTATGAAATCAAAAATATGAAAAAAGAAATTGGAAGATGTGTCAATGGTAAAATTACAATAAACCCTAAAATTGTTATGTTCCATAGAGATGTGATTGATTTTATTGTATTACATGAATATTGTCATTTAAAATATAAAACACATTCAAAATATTTTTATAGAATGATAGAAAATTATGAGCCAAACTTTGAA
>CAJFRV010000060.1 GCA_904419495.1 uncultured Clostridia bacterium
ATTGAACTACCTCTAATTTAAAATCATTTGAATATTTTGACATAGAAAATGAACCCTCCTTATTAAACTTTTTTGTCTAATAATTTGGGTTCACTTCAAAACAAAAGGACTACTCTTTATTTTTTTTAGAAAGGAAAATATGTATACAAATATTTAAAAGAAATCATAGAACATAAAAATCATATCTATTACAATTTAAAAAAGTATTATAATAAAGATAAGGATTCATTAGAAAAAGCATTGAGAGATGCTTGTACAGGTATAAATCATTTACCAAAGGAAAATGTAAGGATACCTGTATTTGCCAGTAATACAATAAATAGTCCACATGGATATGATAAGAAAAATTTATGTGGAAAAATATTTATCATGTTATTAAGCTATATTCATAATATCCCAGTACCAAAAAGAAGTGAAGATTTATCAGAATTATATTATAAAAATCACTTGTTAGTAGATGACGTTTCAAATATGGTTTTATGCAGGAATATTGAAGGGTTCGTAAAAGATGGCTGTTTAGAACACAAGGGATTAAAGGGATTTAAAGAATATAATGAACCCATATATCTAACAATATACAATTTGTCTAATATTTCTTATATAAATCAAAAAAACAAAAATAACAGAGTATTAGTAACAGAAAATCCAGCAGTATTCATGGAAATAGTAAAAAAATGTAAAAGAAAAGATTTTCCACTAGTTTGTACTTATGGTCAAGTAAAATTAGCTGGTATCATACTTTTAGATTTACTTGTACATGCAGGATATATATTATATTATTCAGGTGATTTAGACCCAGAAGGAATTCAAATAGCAGATAAGTTAAAACAAAGATATGGAGAAAGTTTAGAATTTATAGGTTTTGATGTAAAAACATATTTAAGAAATATATCAAGTATGCAAGTAAATGAAACTAGAATTCATAAATTAAAAAACATAAGTAGTAAGGAATTATTAGAAATTTGTAATTGCTTGAAGAAAAATAGAAGAGTGGCTTATGAAGAAGAAAATATCCAAAGCTTGATTGATTTTGTTGAAAATCTATAATTATAATTAAGTATTAAATTATGTTATTAAAATTAGTAAAAATATAAGGAGGACTCATATGAACCCAAAAACAGAAAATTTAAAAGAAAAAATAAGAGAACTAAATAAAATGAAACAATTAGCCATTGAAGATATTGAAACAAAACCACCTACTCCACTAGATAGAAAAATAATAGAGAAATATGAAGAAATATGGCAAGAAGTATTAAAAATTTGCAAAGAAGAAAATATAAGAAACGCTAAAAAATTTGATGAAAAATACCGTATTTTTCAATGGGGATTAGAAGATTTCATTGAAAGCTATTCTAATCTTATAGATTATTGTGGTCAAATGGATGAAATATATTTAGAACCAGAGATAAAAATGTTAACAGAAACATTAGAACAGTTTCATATAGATAAAGATACAAAACAAGAATTTGAATTAATCATTATAAGAGACACATATATGATAGGAAACAAAAAAGAAGCAGAAAAGCAAATTAATCAATGGATTAAAGCAAATCCAGAAGTAGGAGAAGGTTATGAAGTAAAATGTGATTGGGAACTTGAAAAATCAAAACCTGATATGGAAAAAATAGCAAACATTCTTGATGAAGCAGAAAATAATGGGACATTTGTGCCAAATGAGGACATATACGAAGAAGTAATAGAATATTATGAAAAAATTGGAAATGATGAATTGGCTGAATATTATGAATCACTTTTAGATCTAAAAGAAGAAAGGTATTATGATGAAGAGGATATGGAAGAATATGATGATTTTTTAGAGGAAGAAAGAGAAAAAGTGATTGAAGATATAAAAGAAATGTCAAAAGATAAAGCAAAAAAGAATAAAACTTTTGAAGAATATATTTTAGATACAAATGCTGAGGAGCAAATGAGATTTTTATTCCCACAAATTATTATGAATACAGAAGAAAAAACAAAACTAAATCAAGAAGATATGAAAAAATATATATTAGAAAATTATGACACAATATTAAAAGAAAATATGAAATACATGCCTAAATATGTAATGGAATGCATCAGAAAATTCCCAGCAAATGGTTTCATAGAAATAAATTTAGATAATAGTAATATGCAAGAATTAATGGATATATATAGATACTTTTTATTAAAGCTATCTGGAATGGCTTTTATGGAATGTAAAAATAATAAATTAGTCATTTCAATTCCTTATATTAAAACAATGAAAGAATATATAAAGGATGAACATATAATGGAAAAAAACAAAGATATAAACGAAAAAATGGATATCATTTCTGGAATGTGTCAAGTATATGGAGCAATCAAAACAAGAAAAATTTATCACATTTTAGAAAAATTTTATGAAGGTGTTACGAAAGAACAGTTAGCCAAATATTTATTAATGTTTTGTTCATTTTTTGGAATAGCAAACATAAAAATAGAAACATCAACTGGAAGTTTGCAATTTATTTATAATAATTTGATAGATGAAGAATCAGCAAAAAAAATTATAAAGGAGAATAAAAAAATTAAAGATTATACTAAAGAAGAATATATAAAATACTCTACATTAGAATATTTAAAAAATACCAAAGGTTATAAAAAATTAGAAAAAGAATTTAATTCTAATATGTTTTTTGGTGAAGATCTATTTGAAATGTTAGGAGAAATGCTGATTCCTTATACATTAGAAAGACGTTTAGATGGAAAAAAGGCTGATGAAATATTAGACATATTAATTCAACAAATAGAACAAATGAATAAGATGGGATTATCAACTATGAATATTGAAACTGTAAAAAAAGGATTCAAAGAGTTAGATTCTGAATTGCCAAAGTGGTAGTGTGAAAAATTCGTAATACAGAAAATTATATTACGAAAATATGATAAAAAACATTTAGAAAACTATTATAAAAGAAGGAAACTATAATATTTGACATCATGGACTGAAAAAGAACCATATGGGGAATATCAAAGAGCATGGAAGGGGTTATCAAATGGAAAATGTAAATGATTTTATGATTGATAAAAAGAACATATTTCCAATAGGAATAGGTACATGGAAAATTAATTATCAAGATAACAAAGATATAGAAGCTTTATTTCATTCATATAAATTAGGACAAAATTATTTATCTTTGTATATGTTATATGAAGATGGTAATATTGTAAAATCATTAAAAAGCTTTATTGAAAAGTGTGGTAGAGAAAATTTATTTATAAGTGTTAATATAGAGCCAACAGTAGATGAAAAATCTGATATTGAAAAACAATTAAATGAGTATTTGAATATATTAAATTTAAACTATGTAGATAATTTACAATTACATTCACCTAAATTTACAAAACTTCCCCTATTAGATACTTATTTTGAAATGAAGAGACTACAAGAAATAGGTAAAACAAGATATTTAGGAATCAGTAATTGCTCATTAGAACAATTAAAAGAAATAAATACAAGTGTTAAATTGGATTTCTTTGAAGGTGTTTATAATTTAGAATGTAAAATAAATGAAAATATTGGAATATTGGATTATTGCAAGGAAAATAATATTCAATTTTTTGCATATCAACCTTTAAGAAGAAATCGAACGCAATTAAAAAATTATGAATTATTAGTAGAATTATCACAAAAATACAATAAAACTCAAAATCAAATCATATTAAATTGGATAATGAAAGAAAAGAAAATTAATGTTTTAATTAAGAGTACAAACTGTGATAGAATAGATGAAAATATAAAATCTTTAGATTTTGAAATGGAAGAAAATGATTATAAAAGGTTAAATGATTTTAAAAATGAAGAATTTGAAAATATAAAAATAGATTGGGATAATGTAGGAGATGGTATTAGCATAGACCAATTGCCAAATCAATTTTAGAAATAAAAAATAGTAATTATCCCCCGGCTAAGCCGGGGGCTTTTTACTCATAACGCCTAAAAGGCTATGTTACAAGCAGAGCCTCAAGGCTCATAGCTGTTCCGACGCA
>CAJFRV010000061.1 GCA_904419495.1 uncultured Clostridia bacterium
CCACCTTCCTATTTTGTCTATATTTTCTATTTTTATACATCTAGGGTGAAATATTCGTTTCTAAACTTTTAAGGTGATTTTATCATAAATTAAATACAAAAATTCAATAAAGATATTTAATTTTTATTATATTCATGTTATAATAAGATAGAAAGATTATTATAAAATGGAGAAGATTATGAATCAAATATTAATTACGAAAAAATTATACATAACGCCTGAATTAAAAAGAAAGAAAAAAATGTATAAGGCGAATTTCATATTATCTATATTTTTCTTAATTATTTTAATATCTGTATATATCTATGCTGCGTATGACAGGGATAAAGCAGAAGCCATGTCACAAGACATTTTAGCGACTGCTGAACAAGAACAAGAAGACAATACAGTTGTAGATAGTGACGTTTTGATTGCCGTATTAAATGATACAACTGATGACGGAACAGAAACACCAGTAGTTGTGTCAGAATCAAATCAAAGTGTTACCAAAACAAAACAACAATCACAGTCAGGTTATACATATGTAACAGATGGAAAAATTACTATTCCTAAATTAGGGATAGAGTATGGTATATTAGATGGAGAGACAGATTCAGTAGCAGAAACTGAAGAGTTATTGAAAATGTCACCAGTAAAATTTCATGGACCAGAAATTAATACAGTAGGAAATTATTGTATTGTAGGTCATAACTATAGAAATAAGAGATTTTTCAGCAAGGTGCCAACATTAGTGAATGGAGATATTATACAAATAACAGATTTTACAAATAACAAAACAATAGAATATGAAGTATATGATAAATATAATGTAGTACCAGAAGATGTAAGCTGTACTTCTCAAAATACAGATGGAAGAACTGAGATTACCTTAATTACTTGTACAGATGATAGCAAAGAAAGAGTAATTGTTAAAGCAAGAGCAATTTGATCAAACGTAAAATATGTAAAACAAGTCATTTTGACTTGTTTTTTTGATGGTTTCATTATATAATAGAAACCAAATTGAATGTAGGAGATGATAATATGCAAGTAAGTAAAGAAGAAATTTTGCACATTGCAAATTTAGCCAATTTAACATTGGAAGAAAATGAAGTCCAACAATATTTGGATAATTTACAAGAAATATTAGATTTTGCGAATATTGTAAATAATGCAAATGTAGATAACTTAGATATTACGATTGGTGCGAATGAAGCAAAAAATGTATTTAGAAAGGATGAAGTAGAGGTATTTAAAGACAATCAAGCTTTATTTATGAATGCACCAACTGCGGAACAAAATATGTTTAAAATACCAAAAGTTATTAATTAGGAGAGAAAAAATGAATATAGGAATTGATATAGATGATACAATAGCAGATACATATAATATATTATTGAAATATGTACAAGAGTATATCATACATGATATTGTGAAAGATATAGAAAAATCAAGTAAAGATATGTTAGCACAAATGTATGAAACGAAATTTAATGACGAAAGTAAACGAAAAGGTAAAGAGTTTTTTGATATATATTATGAAAAAGCTGTGTTAAATGTTGAACCAAAAATAAATGCAGTAGAGAGTATAAAAAAATTAAAGGAAGAAGGAAATCAGATTTATTTAATAACAGCAAGATTTCCATCTGAAAAATTTGATGTAGAAGAATCAACCAACAATTGGTTGAAGAAAAATTGTATACCCTATGATAAATTAATTTTAAATTCTCAAGATAAAGTGACTGTAGCAAAAAAGAAACAGATAGACATATTTATTGATGATAGCATAAAACATTGTACAGAAATGACAAATGCAGGAATTAAGACATATATAATGGATTCGATACTTAATAAAGATTTTAATAATGAACAAATAGAAAGAGTGTATTCTTGGACAAGTCTATATCAAAAAATAAAAGATTATAAAAAAATATCAGATGAAAAGGAGGATTAACGCATGGAAATTATAGAATTAACGGTTCATGAATTACAAGAAAAGTTAAAAAGTAAAGAGTTAAGTATAAAAGATATCACAAAAGCATATACAGATAGAATTAAAGAAAAAGAAAATGATGTACAAGCTTTTGTAACAGTATTAACAGATGAAGCTAATAAAAAAGCAGAAGAAATGCAAGAAAAAATAGATAAAGGTGAAGTAAAGGGAGCTTTTGCAGGGGTTCCAATCGGAATTAAAGATAATATTTGTACAAAAGGTGTGAAAACAACTTGCAGTTCTAAAATGTTAGAAAACTTTGTATCACCATATGATGCAACGGTTATGGAAAAAATAAATGATGAAAACATGATTAATCTTGGAAAATTAAACATGGATGAATTTGCCATGGGAGGTTCAACAGAATATTCATATTTTTATCCAACAAAAAATCCATGGAATTTAAATAAAGTACCGGGAGGATCTTCAGGAGGAAGTGCAGCAGCAGTAGCTGCTAATATGGTACCTTGGGCATTAGGAAGCGATACGGGAGGATCTATTAGAGAACCAGCAAGTTTTTGTGGTGTTGTAGGATTAAAACCAACTTATGGATTGGTATCAAGATATGGATTAGTTGCCTTTGCTTCATCATTAGATCAATGTTAGAGATGCAGCTATGTTATTAAATATCATTGCAGGCCATGATAAAAAAGATACCACATCAGTAGATAGAGAGAAAAAAGATTATACAGCTTGTTTAAAAGATGATGTAAAAGGATTAAAAATTGGTGTCCCAAAAGAATTTTATGCTGAGGGAATCAATGAAGAAGTAAAAGCAAAATTATATGAGGCGATTGATAGATACAAAAAATTAGGAGCAGAGGTTGAAGAATTTTCATTAGATATTGCAAAATATTCTTTAGCATCCTATTACATTATTGCCTGTGCTGAAGCAAGTTCAAACTTAGGAAGATTTGATGGAATCAGATATACCTATAGAACAGGAGAATTTAAAAACTTAAAAGAATTATATAAAAAATCAAGAAGTGAAGGTTTTGGACCAGAGGTAAAAAGAAGAATTATTCTTGGAACTTATGTGTTATCATCAGGATATTATGATGCATATTATAAAAAAGCTCAAAAAGTTCGTACATTAGTTATGAATGAATTTAATAAAGCTTTTGAAAAATATGATGTCATTTTAACACCAACTTCACCAACAGTTGCTTTTGATATTGGTTCTAAATCTAATAACCCATTAGAAATGTATTTAGCAGACATTTGTACAGTTTCAGTAAATATTGCAGGACTTCCGGGAATTTCTATTCCATGTGGTGTA
Organism: uncultured Clostridia bacterium; assembly: GCA_904419495.1. Taxonomy (GTDB): domain Bacteria; phylum Bacillota; class Clostridia; order TANB77; family CAG-508; genus CAG-269. The sequence continues at coordinate 3,252 of CAJFRV010000061.1, forward strand.
GATAAAGAAGGTATGCCAATAGGAATGCAATTAATTGGAAACAGATTCTGTGAAGAAACTATTTTAAATGCAGCTTATACATTTGAAAAAGATTTAAAATTTAGAGAGAATTATAAACCAGAATTTAAGAGATAGAAAGAAAACATGCTATATGCGAAATGAGTTTAGCATAATAGGTATGATAAAAAGGAGGAGAATACATGTCTAGAGATGATTATGAAGTAATTATAGGACTAGAAGTACATAGTGAGTTATCTACAAAAACAAAAATATTTTGTTCATGTCCAACAAAATTTGGAGCAGCTCCTAATACACAAACTTGTCCGATTTGTATGGCAATGCCGGGAACATTACCGGTGTTAAATGAAAAAGTAGTAGAATATGCTGTAAAAGCAGGATTAGCAACAAATTGTGAGATATCTAGAAATAGTAAAAATGATAGAAAAAACTATTTCTATCCTGACTTACCAAAAGCATATCAAATTTCACAATATGATCAGCCTTTATGTGAGCATGGATATGTAGAAATTGATACAAAAGAAGGAAAGAAAAAAATTAGATTAACTAGAATTCATATAGAAGAGGATGCTGGAAAATTAAATCATGATGAGTTTGCAGGAGGAAGTTTAGTAGACTTAAACAGAGCAGGTGTACCACTAATTGAAATTGTTTCAGAGCCAGATTTAAGAAGCGCTGAAGAAGTTGAAGAATATTTAAAGAAATTAAAATCTATATTAGAGTATATTGAAGTATCTGACTGTAAAATGCAAGAAGGATCTTATAGAGCAGATGTCAATGTATCTGTTAGAAAAAAAGGAGATTCAAAGCTAGGAACACGTACAGAAATGAAAAATATGAACTCTTTTAGGAGTATTACAAGAGCGATTGAATATGAAGTAGATAGACAAATTGATGTTATTGAAGAAGGAGGAGAAGTAGAACAAGAAACTTTAAGATGGGATGATGTATCAGGAAAAACATTTCCTATGAGAGATAAAGAAGATGCACAAGATTATAGATATTTCCCAGATCCAGACTTAGTAGCTATCAAATTATCAGAAGAATATATCGAAAATATTAGAAAATCATTACCAGAATTACCAGAAAGTAGAAAAGAAAGATACTTAAAAGAATATCAATTATCAGAAAAAGATGCGAATATTATAACAGCATCAAAATATTTATCAGATTTATTTGAAGGTGCTATCAAAGTATGTAATAATCCAAAAGCAGTTAACAACTGGATTATATCTGATATATCAAGAATCTTAAATGAAACAGAAATGGAACCAATTGAAATTCCATTTGATAGTAACCAATTAGGAAAATTAGTCATATTAATTGATAAAGGAACAATAAGTTCAAGTATTGGTAAAAAAGTATTAGAAGAATTATTTGAAAATCCTAGAGATCCAGAAGAAATTATTAAAGAAAAAGGATGGATTCAAATATCAGATGAAGGTGCTATAAAAGAAGTTGTATTAAAAGTATTAGAAGCAAACCCACAATCAATAGCAGATTATAAAGCAGGAAAAGATAAAGCTTTAGGATTCTTAGTGGGACAAGCCATGAAGGAAACAAAAGGAAAAGCAAATCCTAAAATGTTAAATCAAATGTTCTTAGAAGAATTGAAACGTTAGGGATGTGTCAAATCATTTCAAAATGATACCAAAAGAGACAGACTATTTTAAAAGTCTGTCCCTTTTTTGAATATTTAATAAAATATCTATTGTTCATTTAACTTTTCTACAACGTTTTTTGCTTCCTCATATCCCTCTAAAGTACTTAATTTTATGCTTTCAAAATCTACATAAATTTTATTTTTATAAACATAAACATCAACAGGAATATTTATTGGTTTGGCAACAGGATAAATGTGTGTGTCCAATATCAGTTTTAATATTTTGTATGCATTATTATCTTGTAATTTATAAATATTTTTAATTTTTTCATTATAAACAATAGTAATATAATATAAATTGTACCCAGAAATTTCATTTTTGATATGACCATGGTATTTAATACTAGTATATATAAAATATATACTAGCAGCAATGGTAGCAACTGCATTACTATTATGAGCATTGTGACCATGTTGACTAAATCCTGTATCTACTATATAGGCAGTGTCCTTTTTTCCAATATTTTTTATATATTCATATTCTTTATTATTTTTAGGAAAGAGGTAAATGGACAATGCGATTATTCCAAATATACAACTATAACCAAACGCAATAACTAACATAGCCAAAATTGATTTTGTTACGAAAAAGATACATACTGATAAAAGTATGACACCAATTAACCATATAATCAATAATAAATATCTTACTTTTTTATTTGTAAAAATATCATTGGTTTGTAATTCTTGCAATTTATATTTTTCTTCCATGACTTCTCTCCCAAGAAACAGTTATATTTATACTATTAATTATATGCTAGTAAAATTTATTAGTCAATAACCATATTTAGTAATGGTATTATGATAATAAAAACAGAAAAAGGATGAATTTTGAGTATGTTACCCAGTTTTTAGACCTGTCCATTTGGGACGAAAAATGTCCAATTTGACACGTCCCTAATGAACAAATGGTTAAATATAAAAGTAAATTCCACATTTAACTGAAATTACTAATCCAATAGAAAAGTCCATTAAATAAAGGATTTTTTCTCTTTTTTAATTGCATTTT
>CAJFRV010000062.1 GCA_904419495.1 uncultured Clostridia bacterium
AACAGTTATATTTCAATACCGTTACAATCCTTGTAATATTCTGTGGATAATTATTTACATTTTTAGGAATTTATTGTTACTAGGGCTGAGTAGTAACTAACTAAATTCTACAATTAAAAGAAATATTTAAAAAAAACTTGTTTTTAAATCTTTTTTATGATATAATAATATGCGTGAGATAAATAAAAACCAATTAAAAAGCAAAGTATATATATTTCAGAATATTTACAAGAGAAAATGGTCATAGGCTGGAAACCATTAAATATCATATATAGAAAATTCACTTTTTAGGTCCTTTTTTGAAATAATACAGAGTAGAAAAAGGCGGTTGAACCGTTAAAACTACAATGAGATTAGTAAATTACTAATAAATTTAGGTGGTACCACGAATGATGACCATTTCGTCCTAAACGATAGGAGGAAATGGTTTTTTGTATTTATTTGAAATATATACTAGAAAATTTTACAAAATATTTAAATTTTAAATAAAATTTAATAAAGGATGTTGATAAGTATGAATAAAGAAGGAAAATGTCTTGAGTATTATTTTGATTCAAAAACGTTTACAAAAGATCAATTAATAAAAAATATAGAAGAAGCAAAACTAGAGTTTCCAAATAAAAAGGTAGAAACAAATTTATTTTTAAATGAGTGGGGCGTATATATTCTAAAAATTAATTTTAAAGATAAGATAGAATATGTAAGTGATCTAAAAGAAAAAAGAAAAAATAGAAAAGTGCTACTTCTTACAGAGAAAAATAGAAAGATCAGCGAAAAGAGAACTTCTATATTTAATAGGAAATATGGTCAATACAAAAAAACGGGAGAATACCGACCAATTTAAAGAAAGGAATGAACAAACTATGAAAGAGGAAATTACAAAGATACAAGAAAGTTCTATAAAAGAAATTTCGAATTCTAAAGATCTAAAAGAATTAAATGAATTAAGAGTAAAATATTTAGGAAAAAAAGGAGAATTAACTCTTATATTAAGAGGAATGGGGGGATTATCTCCAGAAGAAAGACCAGTTATTGGAAGTCTAGTAAATGAATTAAGAGAAAAAATAGAAAATTTAATTCAAGAAAAAGAAAAAGAATTTAAAAATCAAGAATTGTTAAAAAGATTAGAAAATGAAAATATAGATGTTACAGAACCAAGCAAAAAAGTGAATTTGGGGTCATTACATCCTATAACTAGAATTATAGAAGAAGTGGAAGAAATATTTTTAGGTATGGGATATGAAATTGCAGATGGCCCAGAAGTTGAAAAAGCTATTTATAATTTTGATAAATTAAATACACCACCAGATCATCCAGCAAGAGATGTTCAAGATACTTTTTACATAACAGATGATATTGTATTGAGAAGTCAAACATCACCTGTTCAAGCAAGAGTTATGGAAAATCAAAAACCACCAATTAAGATTATTTGTCCGGGAGCTGTATATAGATCAGATAGTGTAGATGCAACACACTCACCAGTATTCCACCAAGTAGAAGGATTAGTAGTTGATAAAAATATTTCAATGGCAGATTTAAAAGGAACATTAGAAATGTTTGCCAAAAGATGTTTAGGCGAGAATACAAAGATACGTTTTAGACCACATCATTTCCCTTTTACAGAGCCATCTGCAGAAGCTGATGTATCATGCTTTGTTTGTGGAGGAAAAGGATGCAGAGTTTGTAAAGGAGAAGGTTGGATTGAATTATTAGGATGCGGAGAAGTTCATCCAAATGTATTAAGAAATTGTGGTATAGACCCAGATATCTATTCAGGATTTGCTTTTGGATTTGGTGTAGAAAGAATTGCAATGGCAAAATACGGAATAGAAGATATGAGATTGTTATTTGAAAATGATATTCGATTTTTAAAACAATTTTAAAGATATTAAGATAAATAAAATTGATTAAAAATTTAATTAATTAAGGAGTGTTGAAATGGGGATTTTTAATTTTAAAAAGAAAAAGGAACAAAAAGAATATACATTGAGTGAGGCTATGGCTCTTGTTGCAGAAAATGAGGGACTTGAACCAGTTCCATTAACAAGTGATTTAATTAATGGACCATACACAGTTGTAAAGGCAACAGATAGACAAGCGGAAATTGATGCAGCAAGAGCAGAAGTAAGAAAAAATAGTAATTTTAGAGAAAGAAAAGAAGGATTTATTCAAGAAATTACTGGAGATGGAGAATATAAAAGGATTCCATATGATATTAGTGTAAGTCATAGTGATAGACCGGGAAGAGTAGTTAGAGATTATACATTATAAAAGAAAAGATGTTTTAACGAAATGTATAAGAATATAACATAAGAAGGTAATAGCTGTTTGAAAAGATAATTGCGTTTTGGTGTTGTTAAGTTTCATTTTGAATAAAATCAATGTGCAAAAAGCACGCCTCATTTATTCCAAATTTGCTTGCCTAGCTAAAAATACAATTATTTTTTAAACAGATTTATACAGGAAAGGAAGAATAAAATATGAAAGCAAGTAGAGAATGGTTAGAAGAATATAGTGATATAGATGTTGACACAGTAGAATTGGGAGACATCTTAACAATGACAGGTTCTAAGGTTGAAACCATAGAACAAAAAGGAAACAACATAAAAAATGTTGTTGTTGGAAAAATTTTAGAAGTTACCAAAATAGATGTTGGAAATGGAGAAATTCTGCAAATTGTAACAGCGGCACCTAATATCAAAGTAGGAGAAACCGGGCAAATTGTGCCAGTAGCAAAAGATGGAGCAGAACTACCAAAAGGTGTAACTATTCACACAGGAAAATTACGTGGTGTAGAATCACAAGGTATGATGTGTGGAATGGAAGAATTAGAAATTGATCCAGCAAGTTATCCAGATAAAGTGGTAGATGGTATCTTTATTTTAGATGACAAATATGAAAAAGATTTAGGAAAAGATTTAGTAGATGTATTAGAATTAAAAGAAGATATCATTGATTTTGAAATCACACCAAACAGACCAGATTGTTTGTCAATTGAAGGATTGGGAAGAGAAACAGCAGTATCTTTAGGAAAACCATTTAAAAATCCTAGAAAAAATATTGATGAATTAAAAGTAGAAGATAAAAAAGAAATCGAAGGATTAAAAGTAGATATTACAGCACCTGACTTATGTTATCGATATATTGCAAGAGTTGTTAAAAATGTAAAAATAGGACCATCACCTAAATGGATGGTTAGAAGATTAAATGCTTGTGGTGTAAGAAGTATCAACAATATTGTTGATATTACCAACTATGTCATGCTAGAAATGGGTCAACCAATGCATGCATTTGATATTAATTCAATTGAAGGAAAACATATTACAGTAAGAAGAGCAAAAAATAATGAAAAAATTATCACTTTAGATGAGCAAGAAAGAATATTAGATGAAAATGATTTAGTCATCGCAGATGATAAAAAAGCAGTAGCCATTGCAGGTGTTATGGGAGGACTAAATTCAGAAATTGAAAATGATACAGAAACAGTTGTATTTGAATCAGCTGTATTCTATGGTGGAGCTGTTAGAAAAACAGCTAAAAAAGTAGGATTAAGAACAGAAGCATCTTCTCGTTTTGAAAAAGGATTGTCACCAGAAAATGCACTAAGAGCAGTTAACCGTGCTGTAGAGTTGGTAGAAATTCTACATGCAGGAGAAGTGGTTGATGGAAAAGTAGATGTTTATCCAACAAAACAAAAAGTACATCAAATCAAATTAGATAGTGATAGAATTAACCAATTATTAGGAACCCATATTTCTAAAGAAGAAATGATTGATATTTTAAATAAGTTAGACATAAAAGTTGAAAATGATATTGCTACTGCACCATATTTTAGAATGGATGTAGAACAATTAGCAGATTTAGCAGAAGAAGTATTAAGATTTTATGGATATGACAAATTAGAAACGACATTAATTAAATCTGATACAACATTAGGTATGAGAAATAAAGAACAAAAAATAGAGAAGAAGATACAAGAAGTTCTTGTAAATAGTGGCTTGTCAGAAATTTATACTTATGGATTTTTAAGTGAAAAAGATTTAGAAAAATCAAATATTAGTGATACATTAAAGAAAACAGCAATCACTATTCAAAATCCATTAAGTGATGAATATAAGTTGATGAGACCATCAACCATACCAAGTATGTTACAAATATTAGTCAATAATATTAACAAGAAAAATCAAAATGTAAAATTGTTTGATATTTCAAGAAATTATAAAAACATGAATGGTGAAGTAGAAAAAGGAGAAGTACCTTTACAAGAAAATATTTTAACTATTGGTATGTATGGGGACGATGTTGATTTCTATATCTTAAAAGGAATTGTTGAAAATGTTTTAGAAGCGACTTATATTAATCATTATGATGTGGAAAAAGAAAAAAATAACAAATCATATCATCCGGGCAGATGCGCGAATATCACAGTAGGAAGAGATATAATTGCTACTTTAGGAGAAGTACATCCTATTGTTCTAAATAATTATGATATTGAAAAAAGAGTATATTTAGCAGAAATCAATATTACAAAACTAGAAAAATATTCAAGAAATAATAAAAAATATGTAGAAGTACCAAAATTTCCAGCAGTTGAGAGAGATATTGCCATTATTGTTGATGAAAGTGTTGAGGTTGGACAAATCGAAAAAATTATTACAAAGAAAGCTAAGAAATTATTAGAAGGATTAAAATTATTTGACATTTATAGAAATGAAAAACTAGGAGAGAATAAAAAGAGTGTGGCATATGCTTTAACATTTAGAGATAAGAATAAAACATTAAGTGATGAAGAAGTAAATGTTGCAATGGAAAATATTATTGCTGAATTGGAAAAAACAGTAGGTGCAGAATTAAGAAAGTAAAAAAGAACAAATCCAAATGTAATGTTTGGGTTTGTTTTTTATTCAAAAACGGGAACTTCTTTAGTATATTGGCATATAATTTATTATTAGGAGTGTGGAAAAGATGGCATATTCAGATAGAGAATTAATTGCAAGAATTATTCAATGTGAAGCACGGAGGAGAAGGCGATAATGGGATGAAAGCAGTAGCTAGTGTTATTCTAAATCGAGTAAATGTATCAGAGGGAGAATATGCAAGAATATCGCAAGGTGGTAATATAAGAAACATTATATTTCAACAAGGACAATTTGATTGTGCGACAGAAACATTGTTAAACCGATATAACCCACAGAATATTTATAATATGAATCCAACAGAAGAACATTATTATATAGCGGATTGGGCATTGGCTGGAAATCGTTTAAATGAAATAGGAGAGTGTTTATGGTATTTAAATCCATTTAAACCTAATTGCGATACAACTTTCCCAAGAAATGGATCTGGAACATTTCATACAAGACTTGGAAAACATTGCTTTTATCGTCCAACAAGCCAATATGCAGATACATAAGAATTTTATATAATATGAGAATTAATTTATCATAAAATAAAGGAGGCTAATTATGGGAGAAGAAAGACAAGACAAAAGAGAAAACAGAAACGTGACGGTTAATCAAAATTCACCGGAAATTTTGACAAATTCAATTTATACACCAGCTTTTTTACGAGAACAAATAGGAAAATTAATGAGAGTAGAATTCTTAATTGGTACAAATAATTTAGTAGATAGAATAGGAATTTTAGAAGATGTAGGAGCAAGTTATATTCTATTACGTGCATTGGAAAGTGATACAATAACTTATTGTGATATTTATTCTATTAAATTTGTAACAATATCAAACAGAAGAATTAATAATTTTATGAATGGAGGATATTATAATTATTATTAGGAAGTTGGCTTAGATTATAAATGGTTACTGTTCAGACTAGAAAAATAAAAATATCCTTATTAGCTATATGCTAACAGGGATATTTATATATATATTTGATATTTCGTTGTAAAAATTTCTTC
>CAJFRV010000063.1 GCA_904419495.1 uncultured Clostridia bacterium
GTGCAATGAAACAATAGAAAATTTAAAAGAAGATAAAAAACAACTAACTGAAAACACAAAAATAAATGAAGATAATTTTTCAACAATGATATTAGATAAACAAATATATAACGAAAGAGCCAAAGCAGGAGCAAAAATATTAGAACTATGTAAAAATGTTACTGATTTAAAAGGAGTATATATAGGAGAATACAGAGGATTTAAAATGTATTTAGAATTTAATAGCTTTTCTAAAATTTTTCAAATAGCATTAAAAAATAAGCAGACTTATAGAGCTGTACTTGGAACTGATAAAGTAGGTGTAATAACTCGTATAAATAATGCGTTAGAATCAATGGACAAACAATTAGAAAGTACAACAAAAAAATTGCAGAACTTAGAATTACAATGCAAAAATGCAAAAGAAAATTTATCTGTACCATTTGCACAGGAACAAGAATTGCAAGAAAGTTTAGCAAGATTAAAAGAAGTAAATAAATTACTAAAAATAGGAGATACAAAAGAAAGAGAAGTCATTGATATTGATGATGAGCAGGAAGAAATTGAAGAATATTCTAATGAAAAAGTAAAAGAATATGCAAGATAATGTCAAGTTTATAAATTATGAAAAAATAAGTTTTTTACACTTTTTTATTATTTTGAATATTGTTCTAAAATAAGAACAATAGGAGGTAATGAAAATGAAATCAGAGAAATTTTTAAAAAGGTCTATTTTAGATGAACTTTATAATGAAAGAGGAGAAAAGTTTGCAGATAGCATTTTAAAGGAAATGAAAGAACAAAATAAGGAGTTAAAAACAGTAAATGTTGATGAAGAATTAACAAACAAGATTAAAGAATATGTTACAGATAATGAAAAACAGAAGGAATTACTAAGATTAGTTAATAAATATGAAATAAGTACAAATGCTGATGATGACTTCTGGAATAAAATGTATTATAAATTAGGAATTTATGATGGCATAGAATTAAAAAATATTATTAAAAACGAAACAAGATACAACGATTATAATGAAGATAATACAATATTTTTTGATGAATATTCAGATGACTTCTGGGATTATATGAATGCAAATAGAATGAAAATGCTAAAAAGAAATAAAAAATATAAAGAGCTTATGTCAAAAAGAGAAAAAATAAAAGATGATAATCCTAATGTAAGAACTTTTTTAGAAGATAGAGAAATTATTGACTTAACAGAAGATGAATTAAATGCTGTATTGGATATTTTTGAAATAGAAGAAGATATATCTACCATAGAAACCACAGAAACTTTTAAATTAGGTGCAAAAGAAATGCTTGTATTTTTAAAACAAATGGGATTACTATAATTTACATAGAAGATATTAAAAAAATAATATCTTCTATATTATTTTATAAATATTTGTGCTATAATTCAAATAATAATAAATAATGGAGATAAAATAATGTTAGGTATTAGAAAGAAAATAAAACTAACTGAAGATGAACGAAGAATAATGTTTTATGCCCTAAACGATTTTAGAACAAAAATATTAAAAGAGGGGAAATGTGTAGATGTAATAAATGAGGCAATGTGTGCAGTAAAACCAAAAATGAAAGCAAAAAAAGACCTTATAGGAGTTACAGTAAATGCTTTGATATATATGAAAGAAAAGGCTGACGCAGAAAAACTTGATACATCTGTAATAAAAGATTTAATATTAAAATTATATGAAGAATATAAAACATTAAAGTAGGAGTTAAATTATGGATAAGAAAAAGTTAAGGAAATTAAATTTATGCTTATATGGTGGAGCTATTATAATTAGTCTTTTAGTATTATATACTTTCATTTTTGTTTTTAATAATGGTATAGGATGGAAAATATTTTTAATCATTGTTGGTATATGTTGGCTTTTATCAGCAATATCTGGATTTATAAAGAATTTAGATGATAAAGGCAAATAGTAATTTGCATTTTTAGTGTTTTTATGATACAATGCCATTGCAATAAATTTTTGAAACTCAATAAATAGTTATTTGTAGAAAAGGAGAATGTTTTATGAAAAAGAATAAATGGAGAATATTCCAAGCAATTCAATTTATATTGTTCTTAGGTGTTAGCATATTTTTATTTTTTAGAAAAGTCGATGGAAGTGGAGCTGAAAATACGATAGAGGTAAAATTAATAAGTTTGGCTGTATGGCTAGGATTTTATCTGTTTTTATTGGCTCTTGAATACGGAATACGTTTTTTAACAAGGATAAATAAAAAATAATTCAAATTACAATTTATTGAGTAACAACACAACAGGAGAGTAAATATTTTATTCTCCTGTTTGTGTTATAAATTACAAGTTATAAAGATAATTGAATAAAAAAATTAGAAGTTGAGTAACATCAGCTTCTTTTTTGTTGCTTAAAATTGAAAGGAAGTGATGATTATGCAAAGAGCAGAAATAACAGAAAAAATAGGAAAAAT
>CAJFRV010000064.1 GCA_904419495.1 uncultured Clostridia bacterium
ATATTCTTTAGGAACAGCTCCTCCGACAATTTTACTTTCGAATTCGATTCCTTTACCTGGTTCTAATGGTTCCATTTCAAACCAAACATCACCATATTGTCCTTTACCACCAGATTGACGAATAAATTTACCTTGAACTCTTACTTTATTTCTAATTGTTTCTTTGTAAGCAACTTGTGGTTTACCAACATTACATTCAACCTTGAATTCTCTTTTTAATCTATCAACAATGATATCTAAGTGTAACTCACCCATACCAGCAATGATAGTTTGTCCTGTTTCTTGGTTTGTATATGTTTTAAATGTTGGATCTTCTTCAGCTAATTTTGTCAATGCAATTGCCATTTTTTCTTGAGCTACTTTATCTTTAGGCTCAATAGCGATATCAATAACTGGCTCTGGGAATTCCATTGATTCTAAGATAACTGGTGCATTCATATCACATAAAGTATCTCCAGTTGTTACTTCTTTTAATCCTACTGCAGCTGCAATATCACCAGCATATACTTTATCTATATCTTCTCTGTGATTTGAGTGCATTTGTAAGATTCTTCCGATTCTTTCTTTTTTATCTTTATTAGAGTTTAATACAGTAGAACCTGATTCTAATGTACCTGAGTATACTCTAAAGAAACATAATTTTCCAACAAATGGGTCTGTTGCTATTTTAAATGCTAATGCTGCAAATGGTTCTGTGTCTGAAGTTTTTCTTTCTACTTCATTACCATCTAAATCAACACCTTTGATATGTGGAATATCTAATGGTGATGGCATATAGTCAACAATGGCATTTAATAATTCTTGAACACCTTTGTTTTTATATGAAGAACCACAACATACTGGAACGATTGTGTTATCAATAGTTCCCTTTCTTAAACCTTTTTTAATTTCTTCCTCTGTTAATTCTTCACCTTCTAGATATTTCATCATTAATTCTTCATCTTGATCTGCAACAGCTTCTATCATAATATCACGATGTTTTTTAGCATCTTCCTTCATATCTTCTGGAATATCTGTTTCTTCAATTTCTCTTCCTAAATCATCTTTATGAATAAAAGCTCTCATTTTAATTAAATCAACAATTCCTTTGAAATTGTCTTCTGCTCCAATTGGTAATTGGATAGCAACTGCATTTGCTTTTAATCTATTTTTTAATTGGTCTATACATAATTCAAAGTTAGCACCTGTAACATCCATTTTGTTTACATATACCATTCTTGGAACTTTGTATTTATCAGCTTGTCTCCAAACTGTTTCTGTTTGTGGTTGAACTCCACCTTTTGCAGCTAAAACTGTAACGGCACCATCAAGAACTCTTAAAGATCTTTGAACTTCTACTGTAAAGTCAACGTGTCCAGGAGTATCAATAATATTAATTCTATTATTATTCCAGAAACATGTTGTAGCAGCAGATGTAATTGTAATACCTCTTTCTTGTTCTTGTTCCATCCAGTCCATTGTTGCTGCACCCTCATGAACTTCTCCTATTTTATGAGTTTTTCCTGTATAGAATAATATTCTCTCTGTTGTTGTTGTTTTACCAGCATCAATATGAGCCATTATTCCTATATTTCTATATGAGCCATTATTCCTATATTTCTAGTTCTTTCAAGTGGGTATGCTCTTCCTGCCATTTATATTTCCCCCTCTCATAAATTTCATATTTTATTATTTCTCTTACTTAAATTATCATTAAAATCGTTAAGATGTACATTTTAGATTAGCCAAGAAACAGGTTGAAGGCGTACGATGGTACGTCGAAATCTGGACTGGATAACCAAAATGTACAGATTGATGATTTTAATCTTTATATTCTTAAATTTTTACCAAAAGTAGTAAGATGTGCATTTTTGATAAATAAGACAAGCCGAAGGTGTATGTTTATACATCGAGGTTTGTATTATTTAGCGAAAATGTGCAGCTTGCTGCTTTTCGTGAAAATTTTACCATTTATAGTGTGCGAAAGCTTTATTAGCTTCAGCCATTCTATGTGTATCTTCTTTCTTCTTGAATGCTCCACCGTTTCCGTTTACAGCATCTATTAATTCACCTGCTAATTTTTCAGCCATTGTTTTTTCATGTCTGTTTCTAGCATATGTTACAATCCATCTTAAACCTAAAGTTTGTCTTCTTTCTGGTCTAATCTCTAATGGAACTTGGTATGTTGCACCACCAACTCTTCTTGCTTTAACTTCAAGAACTGGCATAACATTTTCTAAAGCTGCTTCAAAAACTTCTAGTGGATTTTTTCCTTCTTTTTCTTTTATGATGTCAAATGCATCATATACGATTTTTTGTGCTACAGATTTTTTACCATCTAGCATAATATTGTTTACTAACTTTGTAACAACTTTGCTATTATATATTGGATCTGGTAAAACATCTCTTTTTGCTACATATCCTTTTCTTGGCACTATTCTTCCCTCCTTAAATTAATTTGTGAATACTTATAGAAGTATTCTAGGTACTCTGAAAAGTTTCCTTTCCCGTATAGTGCTATATATTCTATCTAAATTTAAGTACCTTAAGTTTAGTAAGAGTACAAGCACTAGTTCTTTTCAATTTGTTTTCTTTTTTGCTTTTAACCTTAATTAATAAAAACGAATTCAAAGTAGTAAATTGTGCATTTTTGATAAATAATACAAGCTGAAGGCGTACTCTTTGTACGTCAAAGTTTGAATTATTTAGCGAAAATGTGCAAGTTGCTGCTTTCAATTTGTTTTTCTATTTTTTAGGTTTTTTAGCTCCATATTTAGAACGCGCTTGCATTCTATCTTTAACACCTGCTGTATCTAATGTTCCTCTGATGATATGGTATCTAACACCAGGAAGGTCTTTTACCCTACCACCTCTAATTAATACAACACTGTGTTCTTGTAGGTTATGTCCGATTCCCGGAATATATGATGTAACTTCATAACCATTTGAAAGTCTAACTCTGGCAACTTTTCTTAAAGCTGAGTTTGGCTTTTTAGGTGTAACTGTTTTTACAACTGTACAAACTCCTCTTTTTTGTGGAGCTCTGTTGTTTGTTAATCTCTTATTTTTTGAGTTCCATCCATGTTGTAATGCTGGAGATTTTGATTTTGTTACTCCTGTTTTGTTGGCACTTAAATTTCACCTCCTAAAATTATAATTCTTGTATAGTTTGTTTAATATGAATATTTCTATTATATCTCTTTAATATTTTATTCATATAAAACAATGATACCGTTACGGAATTGCATATTTCATGCAATCTACCATAACGGTATATATTCTACCATTTTTGTAAGAATAAGTCAATGTTTTTGTTAAAATTTTCATCATAGTTATAACAAATTTTACTTTTAAAATTTCTCCCCTTCTAGTTATACGGCCAAAGCGTTCATCTTTATAAATATAAAGTGAGACGAAAGCCGAAGAGTCCGTTGCTAACAAGCGTAATGTTGGTGTCACGACGAGAAGCTGGATCTTTAGCCCCTGTACCGTAGTAGCGGCCCCCTCGATAAACACGATGCTCAGTGCTGTAAGCCTCCATCGTCCACTCATATACATTTCCTGCTAAATCATAAATATTTTTTACATCATAATCATCACTTGAACCCGTTACTGCTAAATCTCCTGTATAGTTTCCTTTTCCTGTTGAATCTGCTACAAAACTCTTTTCTGCTAATAACTCTTCTGCATTACTTTCATCTTTATATCTTGGCTCTATCCATGCCATAATGGCATCCCATTGCACTCCATAGATTAATGTACTTGTAACTGATGTATAGCCTTTTTCATCTGCAAATTTTTTTGCCTTCTGCACTGCTCCTCCTGTTTCGACTGTCATATCTTTACTATTTGACCAACCTATATAATTATATACATTTGCTCCTTGTTTAACAACAACGTCTTCTGTTATTCCAGATTCTTCTGTTCTTTCTTCTGTACTTGATGTTCCTGCTTCATATCTTCCTACATAAAATCCATCATGCTCTAATACACTTTCTTTCATAGCATTATATTCAGAAACCTCATTTGCATATCCATTCTCCTAGCTTTGAATCTATATCACCATTCTTATATCCTTCATAAGTCTTAAATGCACTATCATCTTCTACTGGTACCCATACAAATTGATTTCCCTTTAATGTTTTTGCTACTTCCCAGCTTGTTCCTTTATTTTCATCATTTGGATCATCTGATATAACGATTCCTTCTTCCTTACTTCCTCCTACATAATAAAATCCATCTGGAATTGTTACTCCATCTACTATTGTTTCTGTATCATCATCTCCATCATTATCTCCTACACTTGTAGTTCCATTTCCATTTATTGTTACATCATATCCATCTACATTTACTGTGTCTGGCAAACTTGTTATTTTATTACTATCTGATATCGGATTTTCTTTATATGTTAAATTTTCTATCTTCTTTAACTCATTATTTAAAGTATCCCTATTAATTTTTCCATCCGTTCCTATACTTGCTGCTACTGCCAACTGCACTTGCTCTTCTGCATTTGCCCTTTTCGTATTTTCACTGGCTTCCTGTGCCTTTGTTAATATTCCGTTATCTCCTGTTAATGTCGCAATCGTTACTCCTGCTAGTATTAGTAACACGATAATCGTCCTAATATTCCGTTATGACTATTTTTTTATTTAGCCAACATTTTGTAATTTATTCTCTTCTTTTCCCATATTTAAAATATTGAATTTATAATATATAGTTATTTCTTTATTCTCTGATATTTCTATCTTATCAACTAAAGATACAAGCATTGTT